>SCTA01000033.1 GCA_004322275.1 bacterium | reverse complement strand
AGGAGTAGAGATGGTAATGCCGGGCGACAACGTAAACCTCACCATCGAACTAATCACGCCCATCGCGATGGCCGACGGCCTTCGCTTTGCGATACGCGAAGGCGGCAGAACCGTCGGCGCGGGCGTCGTCACCAAGATAATCGAGTAGGAGACTCGCACGTGAACATGACGAGCGACAGAATCCGCATCCGCCTCAAGGCGTTCGACCACAAGCTCCTGGATCAGTCGGTGCAGGAGATACTGGACGCCGCGAAACGGACCGGCGCGAGGGTATCGGGTCCTATCCCGCTGCCCACCGAGATAAACAGGTTCTGCGTGCTTCGCTCTCCGCACGTGGACAAAAAGTCCAGAGAGCACTTCGAGATGCGCACTCACAAGAGGCTTCTCGACATTCTGGACCCAACCCAGCAGACGATCGACGCCCTAATGAAGCTCGATCTCTCCGCCGGGGTGGATGTGGAAATTAAACTGCAGTAGAGATTTTTTCCGCGGCTCACGGGCCGCTAACGTGGTAAGGGAGTTCCCATGTCAAAGGGAATTATTGGCACGAAACTTGGGATGACCCAGGTGTTCGCCGGCGGAGACGAATTGATTCCCGTCACCGTCATACAGGCAGGACCCTGCAAGGTCGTTCAGAAAAAGACGCTGGATACGGATGGCTACGATGCCATTCAGCTCGGCTTCGGCGAAGTTAAAATTCAGAGAGCCTCCAAGGCCGCTCTGGGTCACTTCCGCAAGGCCGGCGCAGCTCCGGCGCGCATGCTTGGTGAATTCAAAGTCTCCGACATCGACACGTACGAAGTCGGTCAGGAGATCCGCGCCGACATTTTCAAGGCCGGCGACTACATCGACATCACCGGTACCACTAAGGGTAAGGGCTTTCAGGGCGCGATGAAGCGCCACGGATTCGGCGGCGGCCGCGCGACCCACGGCTCCATGTTCCACAGGAAGCCCGGCGCGATCGGCGCCCACGAATGGCCCGGCAAGATCTTCAAGGGCCAGAAACTGCCTGGGCAGATGGGCAACGTGCGGGTAACCGTACAGAATCTCCAGGTGGTCGAAGTGGACGTTGAGAGAAACATCATAATGGTTCGCGGCGCGGTGCCCGGTTCCAAGAACGGCGCACTCATTCTCCGCAACGCCGTAAAGTAGGCGAGCCGCGTAAGGGCCAAGGAAACGAGACTGTAAAATGGAAGCACCGGTATATAACGCCGCCAACGAGAAGGTTGGCACCCAGCAGCTGGACGAAGGCATTTTCGGGATAACCGTCAATGACGCGCTCCTGTGGGAAATGGTTCGTATGCAGGAGGCCAACAAGCGCCAGGGCACCCACTCGGTGAAGACGCGCTCGGAGACCGCCGGCAGCCAGAAAAAGCTCTGGCGTCAGAAGGGCACCGGCAGAGCCCGCGTAGGCGACCGCCGTTCACCCGTCTGGACCGGAGGCGGCATAGCCTTCGGTCCCACGCCCCGCGACTATTCCTACTCGATGCCCAAGAAGAAGCGCCGCGCGGCCCTGAAAAGCGCGCTTGCCGCGAAACTTCGCGACAACGAGCTTCTGGTGGTCGATTCCCTCGGCCTCGACGGGATAAAGACGAAGGCGCTCGCGGCCACCCTCGGAAATCTCGGCGTCAAAAGCGCCCTGATAATTCTCTCCGAGCCGAACGAGGCGGTCGAGAAATCCGCGCAGAACCTCCCCTGGGTCAAGGTGCTGCGTTACGAGGGGCTTAACGTCTACGACATCCTTCGTTTCGAGAAACTCATCCTTGTCGGCTCCGTGCTGGACAAGATACAAGGAGGGCTGTAAGCCATGCAGACGAGCCCTTATGATGTTCTGGTCCGCCCCGTGATCAGCGAGAAATCGACGATGGTCAAGGAGCAGGACAACAAGATAGTTTTCGAGGTCGCCGTGGGCGCCACCAAGGCGCAGGTCAAGGCCGCCGTAGAAAAGATCTTCAAGGTCAAGGTGACCGGCGTACACACCGCCGTCGTTCGCGGCAAGAACGCCCGCATGGGCAAGTACCTCGGCCGGAAGCGCAACTGGAAAAAGGCCTACGTCACCTTGAACGAAGGCGATACCATCGAGTTTTTTGAAGGGGTGTAGCCTTAAGGCTCCCCGTATGAGGAATTAAAAGATGGCCATCAAACGATACCGACCCACCTCGCCAGGACGCCGCTTTGTAACGGCTTCCACCTATGAGGAGGTGACGAAGACGACGCCGGAGAAGAGCCTTCTTGTCTCCAAGAAGAGGACCGGCGGCCGCAACAACGTGGGCCGCGTCACCTGTCGTCACATCGGCGGCGGAAACAAGCGCCGTTACAGAATCATCGATTTCAAGCGCGACAAGCACGGAATACCGGCGAAGGTCGACTCGATACAGTACGATCCGAACCGCAACTCCCGCATCGCCCTTTTGAACTACGCCGACGGCGAAAAGCGCTACATTCTGGCCCCCAAGGACCTGGGTGTGGGCGACACGGTAATGAGCGGGGCCAAGGCTGAAATTCGCCCCGGCAACGCTCTGCCCCTCGCCAGCATCCCGCTCGGTACGCTGGTCCACAACATAGAGCTGAAGCTCGGCAAGGGCGGACAGATGGCCCGCTCGGCCGGTACCTACGCCCAGCTCATGGCCAAAGAGGGCGATTACGCGGTGCTCCGCCTCCCCTCCGGCGAGATGCGCCAGGTCCGTATGGAATGCTTCGCCACCATCGGGCAGGTCGGCAACGAAGAGTTTGAGAACATAAGCATCGGCAAGGCCGGCAGGAACCGTTGGCTCGGCATCAGGCCCACAGTGCGCGGCGTAGCGATGAACCCCATCGACCATCCGCACGGCGGCGGCGAAGGCCGCACCAGCGGCGGCAGACACCCGGTCACACCCTGGGGCGTGCCCACCAAGGGCAAAAAGACCCGCAACAACAAGGTTACCGACCGCTACATCGTGCGCAGGCGTAAATAGGAGCAGAATAGATGGCCCGTTCCATAAAAAAAGGCCCCTTCGTCGACGACCATCTGGCGAAGAAGGTCACCAAAGCCAAGGAAATCGGTGATCGCAAGGTCATCCAGACCTGGTCCCGGCGTTCGACCATCACCCCCGAATTCGTGGGACTGACTTTAGCCGTCTACAACGGCAAGACCTTCGTGCCCGTGTCAGTCACCGAAAACATGGTCGGCCACAAGCTCGGCGAATTTTCGCCCACCAGGACCTTCTACTCGCACGTCAAGGGCGAGGGCAAAGGCAAGAAGAAGTAAGGCAGGCGGAGGACTCAAATGGAAGCAGCAGCTAAATTAAAAGCACTGAGGATATCACCGCGCAAGGCCAGGCTCGTAGCGGACATGGTTCGCGGCAAGCCGGTCGGCAGCGCGCTCGACACCCTCAAGTTCGTAAACAGGTCGGCGAGCCTGCCGATAAAGAAGCTCATCGAGTCCGCCGTGGCCAACGCGGAAAACAATCACGGTCTCGACATAGACGCTCTTATGGTCAAGGAAATACGGGTTGACGAAGGCCCGACACTTAAGCGGTTCCGTCCGCGTGCCCAAGGCCGCGCATTTCAGATCCGCAAAAAAACGAGCCACGTCAGCGTGGTGCTTGCCGAGAAGTAGAGGAGGAACCAAGTGGGTCAAAAAGTTCATCCCTACGGGTTTCGCGTAGGGATTATAAAGCCCTGGCTCTCACGCTGGTATGTTGGGCGCGATTATGCCAAAACTCTCCACGAAGATCTTGCCATCCGGGATTACCTGACCAAGACTCTGGATCAGGCCGCCGTCTCCACCATCGAGATCGAGCGCGTCGCGAACAAGGTTCGCGTCGAGATCCACACCGCCCGCCCCGGCATCGTCATCGGCAAGAAAGGTGCGGAGATAGACAAGCTTCGCGCGCTCCTTTCGGCGAAAATCGGCAAGGAAGTCTTCGTCAACGTCCGCGAGATCAAGCGTCCCGAGCTCGACGCCAAGCTGGTAGCGGAGAACATCGCCTCCCAGCTCAAGCGCCGCGTAAGCTTCAGAAGGGCGATGAAACGCGCGGTATCCACCACCATGAAGCTCGGCGCCGAAGGCATAAGGGTCAACCTCGCCGGACGCCTGGGTGGAGCTGAAATAGCCAGAGTCGAATGGTATCGCGAAGGGCGCGTGCCGCTTCACACCATTCGCGCAGATATCGACCACGGCTTCGCTGAGAGCCACACCACCTACGGCGTGGTTGGCGTGAAGGTGACGATCTTCAAGGGCGAAGTCCTGACAGACGCTGATAACCCCAGCAACAGGGGGTAGGGAAAAATGCTCAGTCCAAAGGCAATGAAATTCCGGAAGGTGCAGAAGGGCCGCCGCCGCGGGCTCGCCTACCGGGGAAGCACGATAACTTTCGGCGATTACGCGCTGCAGGCGATGGAAGACTGCTGGCTCACCAACCGGCAGATCGAAGCGGCCCGTATCGCGATATCGCACCACGTCAAGCGCGGCGGGCGTCTGTGGATACGCATCTTCCCCGACAAGCCCGTAACGAAAAAGCCGCTTGAAACTCGTATGGGTAAGGGAAAAGGCGCTCCGGAGCTGTGGGTCGCGGTGGTAAAGCCGGGACGCATCCTCTACGAGATTCGCGGCGTAACAGAGGAGATGGCCCACGAGGCATTGCGCCGCGCCGGCCACAAGCTCCCGATGCAGACGCGCATCATCTCCCGCGAGGACATCTATGAAGGCTAAAGAGCTGCGGGGGGCTTCCCCGAACGACCTCCGTGCGAAAATCGACGAGCTGCGGCAGGAATACATGAATCTCCGCTTTCAGCTCGAGACAAAGCAGTTGGAAAACACCGCCGCGATAAGCCGTGTGCGCCGCGACCTCGCTCGCGTGCTGACGGTTCTCACGGAAAAAGAGCGCCAAGCGCAGGGCGCGGAGAGTTAAGATGCCCGAAAAGACCAGAGGCAACCGCAAAAAGCGAATCGGCGTGGTGGTCAGCGACAAGATGGAAAAGACCATTACAGTCCGGGTTTCCGGCCTTGAGAAAGACCAGCGCTTCAAGAAATACATAATGCGCTCGAAAAAATTCAAGGCGCATGACGAGAACAACGAGTGCCGTATCGGCGATAAGGTGCTCATCGAGGAGACCCGCCCTCTCAGCAAGGACAAATGCTGGAAGGTGAAGGAAATCCTTGAGCGCGCCGTATAACAGCCAGGCCGGGTTCGGAGCGATACCATGATTCAGCAGGAAACGATACTAAACGTCGCCGACAATTCTGGAGCAAAGCAGGTTTACTGCATCCACATAGTCGGCGGGTCCAGACGCAAATATGCCACGGTTGGCGACATCATCACCGTCTCGGTGAGGGAAGCGATCGCCAACTCCAAGGTGGCCAAAGGCTCGGTCATGAAGGCGGTAATCGTCAGGACGGCGAAGGAAGTTCGCCGCCAGGACGGCTCCTACATCCGCTTCGACGACAATGCCGCTGTCCTCATCGACAAGGGCGGCGAGCCGATCGGGACCCGCGTGTTCGGTCCCGTAGCCAGAGAGCTTCGCGCGAAGAATTTTATGAAGATCATCTCCCTGGCCCCTGAGGTTCTTTAGGGACCATAGCAAGGAGAACCCTTTATGGCTGTAAAGAAAATTAAAAAAGGCGACCTTGTCGAGGTCATTGCCGGCGCTGGCAAGGAAGAGAAAAAGCGCGGCAAGGTCCTTCGGGTCATCGACGAGAAAAACCGCGTGGTGGTTGAAAAGGTCAACATGGTCAAGCGCCACACGAAGCCCTCCCAGCAGAGCCAGGGCGGCATCGTCGAAAAGGAAGCGTCAGTCAACATTTCCAATATCGCGCTGGTTTGCGAGAAGTGCGACAAGCCCTCCCGCGTCGGGATGAAGATCCTCGACGACGGCGGCAAAGTCCGCGTCTGCAAGAAGTGCGGCGAAGTATTCGACCGGTAAGCCGGGACGGTGACATGATGGCCAGGTTGAAAGAGAAGTACGCGAAAGAAATTCTGCCGCAGATGACCGAAAAGTTCGGCTACAAGAACGTGATGCTTGTGCCGAAGGTCGAGAAGATCTGCATTAACATCGGCGCGGGCGACGCGAAAGACGACGCCAAGCTCATGGAGCGTCTCGCCGCCGAACTCGGGCAGATTGCGGGCCAGAAGCCTGTAATCACCCGCTCGAAAAAGGCCATAGCGAACTTCCATCTTCGGGAAGACCAGCCGGTTGGCGTGAGAGTGACTCTGCGCCGCGAGAGGATGTATGAATTCCTCGACAGGCTCGTCAGCGTGGCCCTGCCCCGCGTGCGCGACTTCAGCGGCATCCCCGCCAAGGGCTTCGACGGGCGCGGCAATTATACACTCGGCATCAACGAGCAGATCATCTTCCCCGAGATCGACCTCGAAAAAGTCGAGAAGATCAAGGGCATGAACGTGACTATCGTGACGACGGCCAAGACCGACGAGGAAAGCAAGGAACTCCTTCGCCTCTTCGGAATGCCTTTCAAGCGGTAAGGGAACGGAGTAACGAATGGCGACCACGGCGAAGATGGAAAAATCCAAAAAGATACTGAAGTTTGCAGTGCGCCAGCACAACAGGTGCCCGCTCTGCGGGAGGCCGCGCGCTTACTACCGCAAATTTCACATGTGCAGGTGCTGCCTGCGCAAACTGGCGCACGAAGGCAAACTCCCCGGCGTCACCAAGGCCAGCTGGTAAGGCTACAGGAGCTAGTTAAATGTCAATAGCTGATCCGATTGCCGACATGCTCACCCGCATTCGCAACGGGATAGATTCCAAAAAGCACAGGGTCGTGATTCCCGCCTCCAACCTCAAGAAAGAGGTTCTGGAGACCATGCGCGACGAAGGTTTTCTCTCCGACGTCGGCATGGAAGAGGATGGGAAGCAGGGCCTTCTTATCGCGTACCTGAAATATGACGAAAACGAGCAGTGCGTCATCGACGGCCTCAGGCGCATGAGCAAGCAGGGCCGCCGGGTGTACGTGAAGGCCGAGGACATCCCGAAAGTCAGAAGCGGCTTCGGAACGGTAATCCTCTCGACCTCGCACGGAGTCCTCTCCGACACCAAGGCAAGAAAGCTCGGCGTCGGCGGCGAAGTACTCTGCTCCGTCTGGTAAGAAACATAAAAAGACCTAAAGGAAGACGTTATGTCGAGGATAGGTAAAAAACCCATTCCCGTACCTTCCAGCGTGAAGGTGGAAATGAAGAACAACACCTTCTCGGCCAAAGGGCCGAAAGGGGAGCTCGCCTTCTCGGTGCACCCCGACATGAAGGTGGAGTTCGAGGGCAGCGTCATCAACGTGACCCGCCCCACCGACAGCATAAACCATCGCGCGCTCCACGGCATGACCCGTTCGATTTTGGCGAACCTGGTCACCGGCGTCAGCGCGGGCTTCGAGAAATCCCTTGAAATTCAGGGGATAGGCTACAAGGCCAACATGCAGGGGCCGACTCTGGTGATGAGCCTCGGGCTCTCCCACAACATAGAGTTCGCAAAGCCCTCCGGCGTGGAGATCGAAGTAAAAGACCAGCGCGTAGTGACCGTGCGCGGCATAGACAAGCACCGCGTCGGCGAGATAGCAGCGAAGATTCGCGCTTTCAAGCCGCCGGAGCCCTACAAGGGCACGGGTATTCGCTACTCTGGCGAGCAGGTCCGTCGTAAAGAAGGCAAAGCAGGCGCCAAGTAGGCCGCCCGCAAGATTGAAGGAGTGGTTACGGTGAATCGGATCACGGCAAAAATAAAAGGTCGTCTGAGCCGCAAGAAGCGCGTCCGCCGGAATGTATCCGGAACCGCGGAGCGCCCGCGCCTCACCGTCTACAGGAGCCTGAAGCATATGTACGCCCAGCTCATAGACGATGAGACCGGCAGCACCCTGGTCTGCGCTTCGACGAAGGGCAGGGATGTCCGCGACGAACTCAAGAAGACCGGTAACATTGACGCGGCCAAGGCAATCGGCGCCGCGGTGGCCAAGAAGGCCCTCGCCCACGATATCAAAAAGGTCGTGTTCGATCGCAACGGATATGCCTTCCACGGCAAAGTCAAGGCGCTAGCAGAGGCCGCCCGCGAAGCGGGCCTGGACTTCTGAGCGCTTAGGAGGATGCACTCTTGACCCAAAGAATTGACCCAAACGAAATGGAATTGTTCGACCGGGTGGTCTTCCTCAACCGCGTCGCCAAGGTCGTCAAGGGCGGCCGCCGCTTCTCCTTCAGCGCTCTGATGGTCGTAGGCGACCACAACGGCGTAGTCGGAATCGGGCTCGGCAAGGCCAATCAGGTTCCTGAGGCGATCAGGAAAGGCGTAGAGCAAGCCAAGCGGAATCTCGTGCGGATACCCCTCACCGAGGGCTCCATCCCCTTCGAGGTCCTCGGACACTTCGGCGCGGGCACCGTAGTTCTCAAGCCGGCGGCTCCCGGTACCGGCGTCATCGCCGGTGGCCCCGTCCGCGCGGTAGTCGAATCTGTGGGCGTGCGCGACATTCTGACCAAGTGCCTCGGAACGTCCAATCCTCACAACGTCGTCTACGCAACGCTTGAAGGGCTCATGCAGCTTCGCAGCCCCGATTCGATTGCCCAGCGGCGCGGCAAGAACCTCGAAGAGATTCGGGCCCAGTAACAAAAGGGCTCTGGAGGCATAAAGATGCGACTTCACGATCTTAGGCGTCCCGTTGGCGCCGTTAAAAAGAAAAAGCGGGTCGGCCGCGGTCCGGGTTCCGGCTTCGGCAAGACTTCCGCGCGCGGCCACAAGGGCGCGAGGGCGCGTTCGGGCTACTCCAGAAGGCCCGGCTTCGAGGGTGGCCAGATGCCGCTCCAGCGCAGAATTCCCAAGGTCGGCTTCACGAATCCCTTCCGCAAGGAATTCGCCGTGGTCAACGTCCTCGATCTCAACCGCTTCGAGGACGGCACCGAGATAACTCCCGAGCTTCTCATCGAAGCCGGAGTCATAAAGAAGATTCTCGACGGCCTCAAGATCCTCGGCAAGGGCGAACTCGAACGCAAGCTCGTGGTCTACGCCGCCAAGGTATCCAAAGGCGCGCAGGAAAAAATCGAAGCTCGCGGCGGAGAGGTGAAGCTTGGCTAAAGTTGCCGGTGACATTCAGGGAATAACCAAAATCCCCGAATTGAGAAGGCGCATACTGATAACCTTCCTCCTCCTGGCGGTTTACAGGCTGGGCGTGCACGTCCCCGTTCCGGGAGTGCGCACCTGGCTGTTCGGCTACTGGGTGGAGCAGGGGCAGGATACCATTCTCGGGCTCGTCAACATGTTCAGCGGCGGCGCCCTGAAGCAGATGAGTATCTTCGCCCTCGGCATAATGCCCTACATCAGCGCCTCCATCATACTGCAGCTCCTTACCGTGGTTGTGCCTACCCTCGAGAGGCTCTCCAAGGAAGGCGAGCAGGGCAGAAGGGTGATAACCCAGTACACCCGTTACGGGACAGTCATTCTCGCCGCGATACAGGGCTTCGGCATGGCCGTCGGCATCGAGAACCTCACGGTAACGGTCTCCGACCCCGCCGCACTTCAGAGCCTGGGTCTCGCGACTCCCGCGACGATACCGGTGGTCGTGAGCGCGGGAATCGGCTTTAGGCTCCTCACCGTATTGTCGCTTACCGCCGGCACCGCCTTCATAATGTGGCTCGGCGAGCAGATAACCGAACGCGGCATCGGCAACGGCATATCGCTCATAATCTTCGCCGGCATTGTCGGCGGGATACCCGGCGCGATTGTTCGCGAGTTCGCCCGCGGCGTCGGCGCGGGAGGAGCGATACTCCTTCTCGTCTTCATCGTCGCTATCATCTTCGCGGTGGTCTTCATGGAGCGCTCTCAGCGCAGGATCCCGGTCCACTACGCGAAGAGGGTTGTCGGAAGAAAGGTCTACGGAGGGCAGTCGACCCATCTGCCGCTGAAGATCAACACCGCGGGCGTCATCCCCGCGATCTTCGCCTCCTCGCTGCTGATGTTCCCGCTGACGGTAGGGCAGTTCGTCGCCCACCCTGCGGTAGAGACCATCCGCAACTGGCTGAACCCTTCCACGATTCTTTACAACGTGCTTTTCATGGGGCTGGTCATCTTCTTCTCGTACTTCTACACCGCCATACAGTTCAACCCGAACGACGTGGCGGAAAACCTGAAGAAATACGGCGGCTACATTCCCGGCATCCGGCCCGGCCAGCGCACGGCGGAGTACATTGACGCCGTACTTTCGAGACTCACCTTCTGGGGCGGTCTTTACGTCAGCGCGGTGTGCGTAATTCCGGCGCTGATGATGCAGGAGGGCGTCTCCTTCTACTTCGGCGGCACCAGCCTTCTGATTGTCGTCGGAGTGGCTCTCGACACGGTAGCGCAGATTGAAACCCATCTCATTGCCCGTAACTACGAAGGGCTCATGGGTTCAAGAAGAATACGCGGAAGACGCGGATAACTTTAACCTGGCAGTATCCTTCCCGGTGGAGAATTAACGATGAGAATAATTCTACTTGGCGGCCCTGGAGCAGGAAAAGGAACGCAGGCAAAAAAGCTGGTCGAGAAGTACGGCATTCCCCAGATAAGCACGGGCGACATGCTCCGCGCGGCTCTTAAGGCAGGCACGGCGCTCGGTCTGGAAGCAAAGAAGTTCATGGACGCGGGCAAACTTGTCCCCGACGAAGTTGTCATCGGTCTCATCGAGGAGCGCATCAAGCTCCCCGACTGCAAAAAAGGCTTCATGCTCGACGGCTTTCCCCGCACCGTGGGTCAGGCCGACGCGCTGAAGGGCGTTCTGGACAAGATGGGAATCAAGCTCGACCACGTCATCTCCATCGAAGTGGCGAACGAAGAACTGGTCGGACGCCTCACCGGCAGAAGAACCTGCAAGTCCTGCGGCAGCGGCTTCCACCTCCTCTTCGACCCCCCGAAGAAAGAGGGCGTCTGCGACAAGTGCGGCGGCGAGCTTTACCAGCGCGACGACGACAAGGAAGAGACGATAAGAAACCGCCTGAAGGTTTACGACAGCCAGACCGCGCCTCTTATCGACTATTACAAGAAGGCCGGACTTCTCCGCCCCATACAGGGTGTCGGCTCCATCGACGAGATCTTCGGCCGCGTAACAGGCGTGCTTGGCGGGTGATAGTTTTAAAGAGCCCCCAGGAAATCGAGAAGATGCGCCTCGTAAACAGCGAGGTGGCGCAGATTCTCCAGATATTGAAGGAAAGGGTCCGCCCCGGAATCACCACGGGAGACCTCGAAGAGATTGCGGCCGAAGAGCTGAAAAAGCGGAAAATCGAGGGCGCGTTCAAGGGGGTGCCTAACCCCTCCGGGCGCGGGATGGCCTTTCCGGCCAACCTCTGTACCTCGGTGAACGACGAAATTGTCCACGGCGTGCCGAGCAAAAAAAGAGAACTCCGCGACGGGGACTTGCTCAGCATAGACTTCGGTGTATATTCTAGTGGTTTTTATGGCGACGCTGCTGTAAGTTGCGCAGTCGGCAACGTCTCGGCCGGAGCAAGAAAACTGATACGCATCGCCGAAGAGTCTCTGGCAGCCGGGATAGAAGCGGCGCGGCCCGGCAATACCGTCGGCGACATCGGGGCGGCCGTACAGGAAATAGTAGAGGGGGCGGGTTACAACGTCGTGCGCGAATTCGTCGGTCACGGCATAGGAACTTCCCTCCACGAAGACCCTCAGGTTCCGAATTTCGGAGTGCGGGGAAGGGGAATAAAGCTCAAGGCCGGAATGGTTCTGGCGATAGAGCCGATGATAAACGCGGGAGCGTCCGGCGTTAAGGTTGACCCGGACGGATGGACGGCTAGGACGAGGGACGGTAGCCTCGCGGCGCACGTCGAACACACAATAGCCGTCACCGAAGACGGCCCCGTGATACTCAGCAGGCTCGGGTAACCAGGAGGAGCGCACTTGGCGAAAGAAGAAGCCATCGAGGTTGAAGGTACGGTGATCGAGCCGCTGCCCAACGCAATGTTCCGGGTGGAACTTGACAACGGGCACAAGATACTGGCCCACATATCCGGCAAGATGCGGATGAATTTCATAAAGATACTGCCCGGGGACAAGGTGACCGTGGAGATATCACCCTACGACCTTTCCCGCGGGCGCATAACATACCGAAAGAAGTAAACGGCCGGGGCGCCCGGTCAGCCAGGAGATACAAAGATGAAAGTTCGACCCTCAGTCAAGGCGATGTGCGACAAATGCAAGATCCTCCTTCGTAAGGGAATCGTGCGCGTAATATGTGAAAACCCCCGGCACAAACAGCGCCAGGGCTAGCTTATATCTGCAAAAAGACGCAGAGGAGGAATAAACAGTGGCGAGAATTGCGGGTGTCGATCTTCCGCGCCAGAAGCGGATGGAAGTCGCCTTGACTTATATCTACGGTATCGGTCGCTCCAGCGCCAGGAATATCCTTTCCAGGGCCGGTGTCGATCTTGACCGCAAGAGCGACGATGTCACGGAAGATGAGCTTCAGGCGATTCGTAAGGTCATCGACGAGAAGTACAAGGTGGAGGGCGACCTTCGCCGCATAGTGCTCTCGAACATAAAGCGCCTAATGGACCTCGGTTGCTACCGTGGTCTTAGACACCGCAAGGGGCTTCCCGTGCGCGGTCAGAGAACTAAAACCAACGCGCGCACGCGCAAGGGCCCCCGCCGTCGTTAGGGGTTAACAGCCGATTGAAAGGACCGTGGAGGATTCATGGCTAAACGGGCTGCCCGTAGGGTCAAAAAAGTAAAAAAGAACATCAGGGACGGTGTGGTGCACATCAAGAGCACCTTCAACAACACCGTCGTAACGATAACCGACGCGACCGGGAACACAATTTCGTGGTCAAACGCGGGAGTGGCAGGGTTCAAGGGCTCCAGAAAGTCCACGCCCTTCGCCGCTCAGATCGCCGGGAAGGATGCAGCCGAGAAGGCTATGGAACACGGGCTCCGCAACGTGGAAGTCTACGTCAAGGGCCCCGGTTCCGGACGTGAAGGCGCCATCCGCGCCCTCAACGCCGCCGGTCTCAACATCACCCGCGTCACCGACGTTACCCCGATTCCGCATAATGGTTGCCGCCCGCCCAAACGGCGGCGCGTGTAAGGCAAACGAGGAGGTTACGCTTTGGCAAGATATCTCGAAGCCGTTTGCCGGTTGTGCCGGCGCGAACGGATGAAGCTCAATTTAAAGGGTGAACGCTGCTTCACCGACAAGTGCGCCATCGAAAGGCGCAACTATCCGCCCGGCCAGCACGGACAGGGCCGCGGCAAGGCCAGCGAATACGGTCGCCAGCTCCGCGAGAAGCAGAAGGTTCGCAGAATGTACGGCGTTCAGGAAGCTCAGTTCCGCGCCTACTTCCAGGAAGCCGACCGCCAGAAGGGCGTCACCGGCGAAAACCTTCTTTGCCTGCTCGAAAGCCGCCTGGACAATATGGTCTATCGCATGGGCTACGCCGCCTCAAGAAGCGAAGCCCGCCAGTTCATCCGCCACGGCCATTTCATGGTCAACGGAAAGCGGGTCAACATCCCTTCCTTCAACTCGAGGGCGGGAGACGTGATAACCATACGGGAAGGGAGCAGAAAAGTTCCGGCGATTCTCTCCGCCATCGAAGCGGCGACCAGCCGCGGGATACCTCGCTGGCTCGAGATCGACCAGAAGAACTTCACCTGCAAGGTAGTAGAGCTTCCCAAGCGTGAAGATATAACGATGCCCATCGAAGAGCATCTGATAGTCGAATTGTACTCCAAGTAAAAACCTTAAACGCTACAAAGAAGCGTGGAGGTTGTAATCTTGCAACAACGCAACTGGCGAGAACTGATTAAGCCCAAGAGGCTTATGGTGGAGGAAGAGACTCTCTCCGACACCTACGGCAAATTCACTGCCGAGCCCCTGGAGCGCGGCTACGGGATCACGCTTGGCAACGCCCTGCGGAGGACTCTCCTTTCGAGTCTTCAGGGCGCGGCCATCGTGCAGGTCAAGTTCGAGGGGGTACACCACGAGTTTTCTTCGGTGCCCGGTGTGACCGAAGACGTGGTTGAGATGATACTGAACCTCAAGGACGTTCGCCTCAAGGCGACGACCAGCAAGCAAAAGCGCCTTCACCTCGACAAGGTGGGGCCGTGCGAAGTCAAGGCGGGGGACATAGCCACCGGCTCGACCATTGAAATCCTCAATCCCGAAGCGCACATAGCCACGCTTGGCGAGGGCGCGAGGCTGATTGCGGAGATGGTCGTCGAAGTCGGCAAGGGCTACCTCCCGGCCGAGATGAACAAGAACGAAGATCTGCCCATCGGCTGGATTCCGGTGGACGCCATCTTCAGCCCGATCGAGAAGGTCAATTTCCGTGTCGAGCAGGCCCGCGTGGGCCAGCGCACCGACTACGACAAACTGATCCTCGAAATCTGGACCGACGGCTCCGTCCGCCCCGACGACGCCATCGCCTACTCGGCGAAGATACTCAAAGACCAGGTCCAGGTCTTCATCAACTTTGAAGAGGGCGAAGAGGTTGAGGAAACCACGGTCGAGGAGGCCGAGGTGACCACCTACAACCCGAACCTCGACCGCAAGGTGAGCGAGCTCGAACTCTCGGTGAGGGCCGCCAACTGCCTCAAGTCCGCCAACATAAGATTCATCGGCGAACTGGTTCAGAAAAACGACGCCGAGATGCTCAAGACCAAAAACTTCGGGCGCAAGTCTCTTAACGAGATAAAGGACATACTCCAGACGATGAATCTCCACCTCGGGATGGAGCTCTCCGGCTGGACGCCGCCTGAAGAAGACCTGGAAGAAGAAGAGCTGTAGGCTCCGCACAAGAGGGATAACGATGCGACACAACAAGGCCGGCAGACAGCTCGGCAGAAACTCCAGCCACAGAAAAGCGATGTTCCGCAACATGGTGACCTCGCTCTTCGAGCACGGCAAGATACAGACCACGGACACGAAGGCCAAGGAATTGCGCCGGATAGCCGAGAAGCTCATAACCCTCGGCAAGAGGGGCGATCTTCACGCCCGCAGGAGAGCGATCTCCTACGTGCGCAGCAGCGACGTCGTGGCGAAGCTTTTCGAGGAGATCTCGAAGACCTTTTCCGGCCGTCCCGGCGGCTACACCCGCATAATCAAGGTCGGCGTCCGCCGCGGCGACAACGCCCCCATAAGCCAGCTGGAGCTGGTCACCGAGCCCTGCGTGCCGAAGGTCAAGGCCAAGAAGGCCGCGCCCCAGGTTGCGGCGGCCCCGGTCGTCGAGCCCCCCAAGGCAGCGGTGGAAGCCCCCGCTCCCGTCGTCGAGGAATCGGCCGCTCCGGCGGAAGAGACCCCTGCGGGCGAGTAATCGCAAGGGCATAAAAACTCCCCGAAATAAACAAGGGGCAAGGAATTTTCCTTGCCCCTTTTGTTTTTCAATAGACCGGGAGGTTTTTAAAAAGTCATGAGAACCGTTTTTTATATCTTTACGCCTATCTTCGCGCAGATTTCAGCCACTTCCGCCCGAAGCATAGCGTCGGTGTCGTAAGGACTGACGCCCTTGCGGTCTGCCTCGCGGATAGCTTCGCTCATGGGGAAGTAGCCGAGAACCGGAATTCCCTCCACCCCCTCCTCGATTACCTTCCTGTCCGCCTCGTCCGCTATCTTGTTGCCGACGACGTAAATCTTCTGGACGCCGAGGTCGGCGGCTAGCCGCCTGATCTGGTGGGCGGTCTGGATGGAGCGCTGACCCGGCTCGACGACGACTATGAAGGCGTCGATGGATTCGGTGGAGCCGCGGGCGAGGTGTTCCAGCCCCGCCTCCATGTCGATGATCACGGCCTCGCCCCTCTGCACCATTATGTGGCGAAGGAGGACGCGAAGAAGGGTCGATTCGGGGCAAAGGCACCCGGTGCCGCCCTTCGGGACCGTCCCGAGGGTGAGGAGCCTTATCCCCTTGAACTCGATGCCGTATTCCTCGGGGATGTCGTCCACCTTGGGATTGAGTTTGAACATGCCGCCGAAGGAGCCCGCCTTCGCCCCGGTGCGCTCGGCGACGAGTTCCTTGAGGGACGCGAGGGGGCGAATCTTCTGAGCCACGTCGAGCGGGACGCCGATAGCCGAGGGAAGGTTTGAATCCGGGTCCGCGTCTATGGCGAGGACGCGCTGGCCGTTGTCGGCGAGGTAGCGGGCCATCGCGCCCGCCAGAGTGGTTTTTCCGACCCCGCCCTTGCCGCTTATAGCAATTTTCATCTTTATCCTCCAAAAAAGTGGTCAGGCAAAATTAACACCGCAGATGTTCCTTGTCAAAACCCCGTATCGTAATTATTAAGTCCTTGTCCACAAGGAGCCTTCTTGCGCCCTTTACTTACCGGCCCGGCGTTGTTAAACTTGCGTACCGCACGGGCCGGAGGAAAAAACCGCATCCGGCGGGCAATTAAACCGCCTCAAAATATTTCGGAGAAACCCCTGAAGATGAAATTGCAGGAAAGAATCAGGAACTTCAGCATCATCGCGCACGTGGACCACGGCAAGTCCACGCTTGCCGACAGGTTGCTCGAATATACCGGCGCGATAAGCGACCGCGACAAAAAAGACCAGTTCCTCGACAGCATGGAGCTTGAGAGGGAGCGGGGAATCACCATAAAGGCACAGACCGTCAGGCTTAACTACAAAGGAGACGACGGCGAGGAGTATGTCCTCAACCTCATCGACACTCCCGGCCACGTGGACTTCTCCTACGAGGTCTCCCGAAGCCTCGCGGCCTGCGAGGGAGCGGTGCTTGTCGTAGACGCCAGCCAGGGAGTCGAAGCCCAGACCCTCGCCAACGTCTACCTCGCCACCGACAACAACCTCGAACTGGTGCCGGTCCTCAACAAGATCGACCTTCCCAGGGCGCGCCCGGACGAGATCAAGCAGGAGATCGAGGACATAATCGGAATCGACGCCTCCGAGGCCGTGTTGACCAGTGCCAAGATGGGCATTGGGACCCACGAGCTTCTTGAAGCGATAGTAAAGACCGTCCCCGCGCCGAAGGGCGATACGGACGCGCCCCTGCGCGCCCTGATGTTCGACTGCAACTACGACAACTACCTCGGCGTTACCGTGCTCGTCCGCGTCTTCGACGGCGAGCTTAAAAAAGGCACCAAGATACGCTTCATGGCGACCGGGAAAGATTACGAGATACTGCGCGTCGGCGTCTACGCACCCGCCATGACCGATACGAAAACTCTCGGCCCTGGCGAGGTCGGCTGGTTCACCGCCTCCATCAAGGACGTGCGCGATACAAAGATCGGCGATACCGTGACCTACTCGGACCGGCCGGCAAGCGAGCCCCTTCCCGGCTTCGCGGAGGTCCAGCCGATGGTCTTTTCGGGGCTTTACCCCACGGATTCCGCCGACTACGAAGACCTGAAGGAGGCGCTCGGCAAGCTGGTCCTCAACGACGCCAGCCTGAAGTACGAGCCGGAGAACTCCCAGGCGCTTGGCTTCGGCTTTCGTTGCGGCTTTCTCGGGCTCCTCCACATGGAGATAGTTCAGGAGAGGCTGGAGCGAGAGTTCGACCTCGATCTCATCACCACCGCCCCGACGGTGCGCTACCGTGCCTACAAAACCAACGGCGAGGTCATCGAGCTCGAAAACCCGGCCCTTCTTCCGGACCCCGGCGTCCTCGACCACGTCGACGAGCCCTGCGTGCTCGCGACGATGCATCTGCCCGACGCCTACCTCGGAGACATCATAAAGCTCTGCATAGACAGGCGCGGCATACAGCGCAGCCTCACCTATCTCTCGCAGAGCCGCGTGCAGCTCGAATTCGAGATGCCGCTGAACGAAATAGTCCTGGATTTTTACGACAAGCTAAAGACCGCCTCGCGCGGTTACGCTTCTCTGGATTACGAACTGCTTGAGTACCGCCCGGCGGACCTCGTAAAGCTCGACATCTACGTCAACGGCGATATAGTGGACGCCCTCTCCCTCATCGTCCACAAGGACAAGGCGTACGCCAGAGGCAGCGATGTGGCGAGAAAGATGAAAGACCTCATACCGCGCCAGATGTTCGACGTGGCGATACAGGCGGCAATAGGGTCTCGCATAATCTCCCGTACCAACGTTAAGGCGCTTCGGAAGAACGTCACCGCGAAATGCTACGGCGGAGATATCTCCCGCAAGAGAAAGCTCCTCGAAAAGCAAAAGGCGGGCAAAAAGAGAATGAAACAGGTCGGCAGCGTGGAGATACCGCAGGAAGCCTTCCTCGCCATCTTAAAAGTGGATGAACAATGAACCAGGAAACTTTCGATCCCGACGCCAAACTCGGAACCTATCTTCTGGGCGGCACGGCGCTCTTTCTCTTCGGGGTTTTGGCCACGATTCTAAACGTAGCCCTCCCCGTGGAGGATTATCAGAAAATATCCAACTTCAGCGTCTTCTTTTTCACCGGCGGCGGCGCGCTTTTGATGATAATCGGCGCGCCTGTGCTGGCCGAATCAGGCAGCGAGACCTTAAGGAAGCTGTGGCCCCACCTCTGGAAGATATTGACCGGCGCGGTCTTCGCCTCCTTCGGGGCGCTCCTCTTCGACAGGACCGAAGGGGCCGACTACTCCTTCCTGACGCTCCTTCTGGTTGCCTACATCATCTTGCTCGGATTGCTGCTCGCGCAAAAAGAACTGAAAGAGCGGCTCACCAAAACCATAGAGATGATCGAAGTGATAGTGGTGGCGGTCGCGCTCGCCATCTTCATAAAGGCCATCGGCGTGCAGGCCTTCAAGATACCCTCCGGCTCGATGCTGCCCACACTCCAGATCGGAGACCAGCTTCTGGTCTCCAAGTTCCTCTACGGCATTCCGCTGCCTTACACAGACGCCAGGCTCCCTTCGATACGCGACCCCGAGAGGGGAGACATAGTCGTCTTCGCCTACCCCGGCATGGACAACCCCGACAAGCCCGAAGAGATAATGTACGTCGGCAAGAATATGATAAAGGACGACCTCAAAGGCGAGGACTTCATAAAGAGAGTGATCGGGCTGCCCGGAGACGTGGTGGAGATAAACGGCCCCGAGATAGCCATCAACGGGCAACTGCTCGACGACAAATGGGGGCGCTTCGATCCGTCGATGGGCGGCCCCCTCGCCTCGCGGAGGCATATGGGGCCCTTCAAGGTGCCAGAAGGCTACTACTTCGTCATGGGCGACAACCGCGACCACTCCAACGACAGCCGCTTCTGGGGCTTCGTCAGGGAGGGGAGGATCAAGGGGAAAGCTTTTATCATCTACTTCTCGACTGCGGGGTTGAACAGAATCGGGACGATGCTGTAGTTGTCCGGCTTCCTCTTCCGGCGAAGGGCTGCGTCGTTTCTCGGGCGCGGGTCTTGGCGTAGTCACGCTACTGTCCGCGACCGCGCGCCCTGCGGACTCCTTGCCCTTCATCCGAAATAGAAAGCCGGATTAAAAACCATTTCGTCGCTCGCTGGGACTCCTTGCCTGACGAAAAAATCCAAAGCCGTTTGTAAAAGCGCCGTCATTCTCGCGCGAAGCGCGGGAATCCAGAAATATAAAACATAACATTTCCGCATACTTGCGTAGGGTGCGTTAGCCGCGAAGCGGCGTAACGCACCAATTCCTTCTCTATTTCCACCCCATCGCTTGCCCGCCATCTCGTCCGCCATAGCTCGAAGAGCGACGGGGGAGGCTTTAGCGAAGGCGGGTCATTCTCGCCCGGAGGGCGGGAATCCAGCGACTTTTTCGGTGTAGGTCGTGCTTGAGGAACGAAAGCCGACAATATCCCAATTGTTTTGAATATTTGCGCAGGGCGTGTTGGCCGCGAAGCGGCGTAACGCACCGATTCCTCATCGTCATTCTCGCCCGTAGGGCGGGAATTCAGCCTTTCTCTTTTTGTTTTCCCGTATGCGAAGTTTCTTCTGTTCTTC
>SCTA01000032.1 GCA_004322275.1 bacterium | reverse complement strand
ACGGCCCAGCCGGAACGAAGTGGTCGCGCTTTTTAAAGCGCGAGCGACGGGTCCGGGCTGAGTTTTGGGCCACCTTTTGCTCACTCAAAAGGTGGCTAGGAGCGCGAGGCAAAGCCTCGCCAGCGTAAACGTGCGAAGCAAACAAAAGTCACTGGTTTCCCGCGCTTCGCGCGAGAATGACGACTGAAGAATGGTGCGTTACGCCGCTTTGCGGCTAACGGCACCCTACTTTACTGCCTTGTACCTGAAACAATCCACCTGATGGTCGTTGACCATCCCCACCGCCTGCATGAAGGCATAGCAGATGGTTGAACCGGCGAACTTGAACCCTCTTTTCAGCAAATCCCTGCTCATTGCGTCGGATTCTTGGGTGGTAGCAGGAATCTCTTTCATCGAGCGGACCTTGTGGTCCAGGGGCACGCCTCCGGTGAACCGCCAGATATAGGCGTCGAAGGAGCCGAATTCTTCCCGGACCTCCAGAAACTTTTGGGCGTTGCGGATGGTCGCGGCGATCTTGAGGCGGTTGCGGATGATTCCCGGATTATCGAGGAGCCGTTCCACCTCCTCTTCTCCGTAAAGGGCGATCTTCCGGGCGTCGAAGCCCTCGAAAGCCTTCCGGTAGTTTTCCCGTTTGTTCAGAACCGTCTGCCACGAGAGCCCGGCCTGCGCCCCTTCGAGGATGAGAAATTCAAAGAGTCTCGTGTCGTCGTGTACCGGAGTTCCCCATTCCCTGTCGTGATATTCGACCATGAGCGGATTGCCGCCCGTCCAGTCGCAGCGTTTTCTGGTTTCTGCTTTTCCGGTCATAATCCCTCTTTCCTACGCCGCTCTCTTCAGAGGAATCGTGAGGGAAAATCTCGATCCCTTGCCGAACTGGCTCTCGGCCCTGACCGTCCCCCCGTGGAGTTCCACAAGCCGTTTCGCCAGCACCAGCCCCAGGCCGATTCCTTTGTGTCTTTTGATGCTGGGGGATTCAAGCTGCTTGAATTCCGTGAAGAGTTTCCCCATGTCCTCGGATTTTATACCCATGCCCGTGTCTTCCACGGAGACCTCGATGAAATCTTCCGGCTGATTCTCCGCTCTTCGCCCTCCGGCGTAAAACGGATTCCCGGCAGATACCCTGCGGGAGCTGACCCGGACAAAACCCCATACCGTCGAGAAGTTCACGGCATTACTGATCAGATTGTACAATATCTGCTTTAGCAGCCGCTCGTCGGCCTCGATATCCACCTCCGACGAGGGGGAGATATCCAGGGAAATCGTGATCCCCTGCTCGGCGGCCTTTTCCTTTTCCATCTCAACTACCCCTTCAAGCAAGCTCCTCAGAGGGAACCGGGAGAGTTCCAGATGCGCCTCTCCGGTTTCGAGGTTGACCAGATCGAGGATGTTGTCGATCAGACCCAGCAGGCGGTTGCCGTTTGAGAATATGTTTCCCACGTACCCTTTCTGTCTGGGGTTCAGGGGGCCGTACATCTCGTCCAGCAGGACCTGTGAGAAGCCGATTACGGAATTCAGGGGGGTGCGAAGCTCGTGGCTCACGTTGGCCAGAAAGTCGGACTTGGCGCTGTTCGCCAGTTCGGCTTCAATCCTCGCAGCCTCGGCTTCCCGCCTGCGAAACTCCAGTTCCCTCGTCCGCTCCTCCACCCGCTTCTCAAGCTCGGCGTTCAGCTTCCGTATCAGAAGCTCTTTTTGCTTGCGCTCGGTGATGTCGCGCATGATGACCTGAACGGCCGGCTTGCCCTGATAAACGATGCGGGTTCCCACCGCCTCCACGTCGACCGGTGTGTTGTCAAAGCGCACAAACCTTATTTCAAGGGGCGCGCTGACGTCGCCATGCTCCTCAAGAAGTTTCAGCCACCCGCCCACTGGTTCCCTGTAATCGGGGTGGATAACCGACATGACGGGTTTCCCGATTAACTGCTCCGCCCCTTTTGCAACGAGAAGCCGGACCCCCGCATCGTTTACGAAATGGATCACTCCCCCTCTCTTTACGAAAATGGCGTCGGGAGCGCTTTTCACCAGCAGCCGGTAGCGATCCTCGCTTTCCCTCAGGGCTTTTTCGGTCTGCCGCTTTTCAATCGCCCGCCGGATATGAATCGTCAACTGCTCTATTTCATAGGGCTTTACCAGATAGGAGAAAGCGCCGGTGTTGGTCGCCTCGATAGCGCTGTCCAGAGTGGCGTTCCCGGTCAGGATGATTACTTCGGTTGAAGGAAACCCCTCTTTGATTTTTTTCAGCACCTCGATTCCGGAGATGTCCGGGAGTCCGATATCGAGAAGGACCAGGCTGACGGAATTATCCATCAGGGACGATAGACCTTCCCTCCCGGTTTTCGCGGTCAGAGGCTCAAACCCTCTGAGGCCGAGTATGTCCGAGAGGGTCCTCCGCAGGCCGGGGTCGTCGTCTATGATCAGGATGCGGGATTTTTTCATGGCTGCATTCACCTTCTCCTAAAAAGATTCGCCGAGAAACGCCCTGAGCTTCTTTTGGCGAATCCGCTCGATCATCTCCAGCAGCTCCTTTTCCTCGTAATTTTTATAGATGAAGGAATGGGCGCCTATCTTCAGTCCCTTTTCAATCGAATCCAGCATCTCGTCCCGGCAGGCCGTAGCCAGAATCACCGGTTTCGTAGGATATCTGGCGCGTATCTTCTCCATAGTCTCAAGTCCGCCGGTGTTTCCGATCTTTATATCGAGTATGACGACGAGCTGATATTTATCCTCCATGTGGGCGAGAACCTTGTCGGGATCGGACTCGGTCTCGACCTGATAGTCCCTTGCCCGAAGTATGGCACTGAGGGTTCTGCAAAAATCCGGGTCGTCGTCCACGACGAGGATGCTTTTCTCCTTCCGAAGGAGAGAGAGAAAGGAGAGAAGCAATTGAATGTCGATGGGCTTGGGGAGGATTTTAAACGCTCCCTCCAGCTCCGCCGCCTCCTCCTGAATTTCCGTCGCATAAGCGCTCATCATCAGCACCGGAAGGCCGGGAGACAGGTTTTTTAGTATCTTCAGCGTCTCTATTCCGTCGATTCCGGGCATCCGAAGGTCCATAAGCACGCAGTCCGGTTCAAGGGTCTTTACCTTCTCCACGGCCTCTTCGCCCGTAAAGGCGGTTTCGTACAGGTAGCCCTTGAAAGTCAGGATGTCGCAAATGGTCTTGACCATCCGCCGGTCGTCGTCGACCACCAGTATTCTGAAGGTATCCTTCATTGGCTTTCCCCCATGCCGGTCCCGGCGGCGGGCAAAGAAACGGTAAAGACCGTACCCTCTCCCGGCCTGCTCTCCACCCGTATTTTTCCGCCGTTCAATTCGGTCAGGTTTCTGCAGACGACCAGCCCCAGGCCTATGCCTTTTGCCTTTGTGGTGAAGAGCGGCTGGAAAATTTTCCCCAGATTCTCCTCCAGTATTCCTTCGCCGGTATCGGCTGCCGATATTTCAATGAAATCGGGTTCGAGGCCCGTGGCACCGGGTTTTATTTTCGCGCCGACGCGCAAACTTCCCCCTCCCGGCATGGCCTGAACCGCGTTGACGAAAAGGTTCTGGAAGACCTGTCCCATCTGGAGCGGATCCGCCCTGAGAGGCGGGATATCCTCAGGAATCGCGAACTCGACCGCGACGTTTTCGGGTATCGGGCATCTGTCGAGACCTGCTTCCACGATCTCACGAACCGTCATCGTCCTGATTTGCGGTTTTTTCGTGCGGGCGAAGTCGAGAAGATCGGCGATTATGCGTTCCGAGTTGTCGATCTCGTTTTTGATGATGTCCAGGTATTCTCTGACGTTGCCGGGGGGATCGGAAAGAACCATTTTCAGGTAAAAGACCGCGTTGTTCATGACTCCCAGAGGATTTCTGAGCTCATGGCCCACGCTGCCCGAAAGCTGGCCCAGTATGGCGAGTTTCTCTTTGCGGATAAGCTCTTCCTGGGCCGAGAGTAGCTGCCTCGTCCTTTCCCCGACCTTCTGCTCCAGTTCATCGTTCAGTTTCCTGACGCCTTCTTCAGCCCTTTTTCTCGCAAGGATTTCAAGAGACATGGAGGCGAAACCCGCTACGGCGGTTGCGTAACTCTGTTCCTCTACGGTCCATTTGCGGGGGGTGCCGGTATGCTCATGGCAGACCAGGCCGATTGTCTTGTCGGCGACGATTATCGGGACGTCGAGCATCGAGGTGATTCCGAGGGGCCTAAGGTATGTTTCCGAGAACTCGCTCGTCCTGGGGTCGCCAAGGGCGTCGTCGGCGCAGAGGCAATACTCCTCCTCGAGGGCGCTGAAGTACGCGGGATAATCGCGCGCGTAAAGAATCATCCCCTCTGAGTGGGTTCCCCGGCGGGCTTCGTACATATCCTTGCAAACTATGCCCGAATTACCGCCGGTGTAAAACCAGATGCTCACCCTGCCGACAGCCATGGCTCTCGCCGAAGCCTCGGTTATCGCCCTGAAAGCAACCCCGGCGTCGCCTCCGTAGATTTTTTCGTTGCGCGCAAGCTCGACAAGCGAGCCGTTGAGTTTTTCGACGGCGGCCCGCCGCCGGAGAGACTCTTCCTCCGCTCTTTTTCGTTCGGTGATATCCCGCGCAAGCGCTATGACGCCGGTAACCAGAGTTCTTTTTGGGTCGAAGATGGGAAAGGTGACGAGTTCCAGCCAGATTACAGCGCCGTTTTTTGTTTCTGAAAAAATTTTCGACGAAACCTTCCCGCTCCGGAGGGTTATCCGGCTCGGACAATCTTCGCAGAACTCGGTTCCGCAGTGATAAACCTCGACACATTTCCGGCCCACCAGCGGACCGCCTCCGGAAAAGCGCCTTTTCAGCGCGGAGTTTACCCTGACGATAGTCAACTCCTTGTCAAGGACGCTGATCTCATCCTGAATACTGTCAAGGATGCCGGAGAGGAACGATTCTCTCTCGGCGAGATTTTTTTCGTCATTTTGGCGCGCCGTGAGATCCCGGGCAGACTCGCTGGCCCCGGTTATTTCACCCTCGGCGTTGCATAGCGCCGTCGCGTTCCCCTGAATCTCAGCCATTCGACACCTCGACGCGGTTTCTGCCTCGTCTCGATTTCCCCCGGGAAATTGCGCTCTTTTGCTTCCGGCTCCCGGGGGCGCGGTCAACCCTCACGACTTTTCAGCCATTCGCGCACCTTGCCGGGCAGTTCGAGGATTGCGACCGGCTTGGACAGGTAATCGTCGAATCCGGCCGCCAGTATCCGCTCCCGGTCACCGCGCATTGCGAAGGAGGTCAGGGCTATGACCTTCACTCCCTTCAGGAAGGGGTCTTTCCGCAAGGCGGCGAGAGTGTCGAAACCGTCCATGACCGGCATCTGTATATCGAGAAGGACAAGGACCGGATTATGGATTTTCGCCATTTCCAGTCCCTGCGCTCCGTCGGCCGCTTCTACAACCTCATAGCCGTGATACTCCAGTACGTCCCTGAAAAGCCTGCGGTTCATTTCCGTATCGTCAACGATCAGCAGTTTTTCACTCATGGCCTCACACTTTTTGTTGATTCGCCCGGTAGCGCAAAAATGAAAAAAACCCGCCGTCACTAATTTTTATAATCCCCGGTTTCAGGAAAGCAAATTTCAGGGTCGATAAACCCGCCTCCCCGGCTCCTGTCCAACGTGAAAAATGAAAAAATCACAGCCTCCTACGTCTACCGACTATGAGGGCAATAAAATTGCTATTGACACATTATTTTGGTTAAGTATATTTGGAGTAATTAACGCAATTTAAAGGAGTTGATGTATGCCGTCTCAGGCCGCTCTCATCGTCGGGTCGGATTCTCTCGGGGCGCTTCCCGCAAAGCTCGAAGCGAGAGGCTTTCGTGAGATTATTCACTGGGACGGCAGAAACCGCAGGGTGGAGCACAAACCCCTGCCGAAGCGAATCGACATCGTGGTCGTACTGTGCGACAGGGTGAGTCACAGGCTCATGCAAAGCGTAAAGCGCCAGTCGAAGGCCGCGGGAATACCCATAGTCTTTACCGACGATTTCAACGATATCGGCTGGGGAATATGAATGTGAAAAATTCAATCATTTTATTTATTTGTAATTAAGACGGGTTAAGTGTATATTTCAATTCCCTTCTTGAATTCCCGCGTCTTTTAAATCCCGAACAGACAAAAGGCGTAAACTTCAAAAGACCGGAGAGGCAATGTTGCCTGCTCCAAATGCTTTGCCTTATCAAAAGGATTAGATTTGACCTTCGATTCACTGAAACTCTCGCCCGCGCTGATGGAATCCATCAAAACGCTGGGCTACGCAACCCCCACGCCCATCCAGCAAAAGGCGATTCCCCACGTTTTGTCCGGCCGCGATCTTCTCGGCCTGGCGCAGACGGGAACAGGCAAAACGGCGGCCTTCGCGCTGCCGATACTTCACAACCTGTATAAAGAAAAATCAGTGAAGACGCGGGTGCTGGTAATAGCCCCGACCCGCGAGCTCGCCGAACAGATAAAAGACAGTTTCATCGAACTTTCCGGCAAGAACCGCATAAACATCATCACCGTCTACGGCGGCGTGAGCATGACCGTACAGGTCCAGAACCTCAGAAGAAACCCCGACGTGATCGTCGCGTGCCCCGGCAGGCTGCTGGATCATCTCAAAAAAGGCACCTGCGACCTCTCCGGCGTCAAGACCCTTGTCCTCGACGAAGCCGACCAGATGTTCGACATGGGCTTTTTCCCGGACATCAAGCGCATCATCGCCCGGGTCCCCGTGGCGCGTCAGACGCTGCTCTTTTCCGCCACAATGCCGGCAGAGGTGCGAAAACTCACCGAAGCGGTGCTTAAAGACGCCGTGACGGTGGAGGTGGATTACGCCAAGCCCGTCGCTACCGTTGAACAGGCGCTTTACCCGGTCAACGACCAGACCCAGAAGACGCCGGTACTGCTCAGGCTCCTTCACAAGAACGATTCCGGCTCGGTGCTGGTCTTCACCCGCACCAAGCACAGGGCCAAAAGGCTCGCCGAAGCGCTCGGGAAGGCCGGACACACCGCGACCTCCCTGCAGGGCAACCTTTCGCAGAACCAGCGCCAGATCGCCCTCAGCGGCTTCAAGTCCGGCAAGTTCCGCATAATGGTCGCCACCGACATCGCGGCGCGCGGCATCGACGTAAGCCTCATCACGCACGTCATCAACTACGACATGCCCGCTACCGTCGAGGCCTACACCCACCGCATCGGGCGCACCGGCCGCGCCGAGCGCACCGGCAGCGCGCACACCCTAATCACCAGCGAGGACCACGGCCTCGTCCGCGCCATCGAGAGAACCCTCTCCGCGAAGATAGAGCGCAGGCAAATACTTCACCCGGCCAATCAAAAGACCGCCTGAACGATTCGATAGCCTAAATAGAAAAGGCGGACCTTTGAGGGGTCCGCCTTTTTTTGTTTGGGAATTCAGCTCTCAGGGGAAGAGAGGAAAGCGAAGCGCCTCAAGAAAGCACCCTCCGCCTGAACCCCCGCCGCCCAAACCTTCCGGCGTTCCCAGGATGAAGCGGTAGTACGCGGTGCCCTCGCCTGGGGAGGTGTTAACCACGGCGGCGTAAGCGGGCGCTCCTCCTCCTTCCGGCGGGACCAGAGGGAGGGAGAGATCGGGAAGGGTCACGGCGGAACTGCCGTAGGCCGAAAGGGCCAGAGTCAGTTCTTCGGAAGAGTCGTCGGGCTTTAGCGAAACTTCTATCGGGAGAAGCGCGGGGGCGACGGTGTAGAGATTCGCTCCGAACCTTCCCGGCGCCTTGCCCACCGGGGGATCGAAGCTGTCTGGAGTGGAGGCGATATCGGCGTAGATTCTCGGGGCTCCGTAAGTAGCGGAGACGTAGAGTGCGCCGTCCGGCCACTTGTCCCACGGGTGTATGGCGAGGCTCCAGAACTTCGCCACCGAGTCTTCGAGGGTGTCTCCCGAGTAGAGGGAGACGTACTTTCTGATAGAGGGCTCAAGCCCCTGCGGATAGGCTTCGTTAAGAATTCCCAGCAAGGTCTCCTGCCCCGGCGACATCAGCCTGACCCAGCCCATGAAGATGGCCGCGCCGTACTGGTGAACGCCGCCGCTTTCAAAGTAAAAGAGAGGCAGCTGCGGAGCGGTGAGAAACTTGGTGACGTAGCTGGCGTAGTCGTTTATCTCGGGGTAGGCCTCTTCCTCCATCCAGGTCGCCGAAGCCTCGATCCACCAACCCTCGACTGACCAGCGCTCATTATCGATGTAGTCGGGGCCGTCTTCCGGGCTCTCGGCGTCCCAGGGATAGCCCGCGCCGCGCTGGACGGCGTGAAAAAGCTCGTGGGCGCAGGTGGCCCTCAGCGCCGGGATTTCGTTGGAGCCGTAGCCGGAAAAATTGTCGTTGAAGACGAAAAAGGCGACCGAATAGTCGCGGTCGATCTGGGTGTAGGCCAGATAATTCTGCTGGTCGGTTATCTTTATCTCATTGTAAGTCCCGGTTTCTTCGGAATAAAGCCTCACCCCCGTGTTGGCGATGTAGACGTCGATATAGTAATCGCCCACCCCGTAGGGGGGCGGATAGCCCATCGAGGCGTAGGAGTCGAAGGAGTACTCCAGGCTCTCAGCTATTACCTCGACCCACAGAGGAATACCGTCGGCGTCGGCGTCGCTCCAGTCGGGATTGAGCCTGTCGTAGTCGTTGCCCCAGACAAGCTGGAAATGCGTGGTGAGGAGGGTTTGCGCGTTTTCAAAGGGGACGGGGACGACGACTCTCGGACTGGAAAGGCCGATGCGCCTTGCCAGAGGCGGAGCGGGCTTGAATATCCCTTCCCTCGCGCTGCGAAGGCCGGTGCCGCACTTTTCGGCGAGCGCGGGAGAAACGGCGGCGAACAAGACAAGCAAAAACGCCGTAAAAACTGTTTTTTTCATCCTTTTATATAACTCCCCCCGTGAATTTCTATCTGTTTTGGGGTACGAAGGTCTCGGTGACGCTCTTCCCGGTGATTTCGGCGGGTATTCCCGCCGCGTCGAGAAGCTGCCCCCAGCTTTTCTTGCCCGAAGTTGTCTCTTTGAAGATATCCAGAGGGCTTTTCCCGGTCTTTTTAGAGAGCAGAAGGGAAAGGGTCGTCTCGGCGGTGGACGCCCCGAGAGTCCGCAACCCGCTTACCTCCGCCTGCTTCTGGCCGAAACGCTCGGTAAAGGCGAAATCGGCCAGCGCCGCCGCCATCGCCTCTTCGTTTCCGGCATTTCTCGCGCTCTCGAACTCCTTGCCGAACTTTCCTGTGTCTACCGGTATAGCCGAAAGCGCGGCTGACCACGAGGGATTTTTCTCTCTCGCCGAAAGCAGCGCTTCGGCGGAGACGCCGGTCTCCTTCGCCAGAAAAAGGCCGAGCCAGAGGTCGCCCTCCGTGGAGCCGGTCATGCGCTTCTTCACGATAGCCCCCTTGTCGACTCCCGAGGCTACCGCCGCTATGGTGTTTCTGGCCGTGGCGAGTATGAAGGGGTCGGCGATGAAGGGCGCTTCCGGGTCAAACTTCCTGTCGTTGAAACAGTGGCAGGAAACGGCTGAGAAACCCTCGGCGGCGAAAGCGAGCAGGAGAAAAGCGGCCAGCAGAACCTTCGCGACTCTCATTTACTCTCTTTCGGTTTCGGGTTGCCGTCCGACGGAAGTTCCCGGCCTTTGGAGGCTTTCCAGAACTCGTCCTCTTTAGTGAACTTCACCTCCAGAGCGCCGCCGCTGCCCTCCTTCCAGGGAGAGGCGAAGAGAGAATCTAGGGTAATCGCCTCCCTGTAAAAGAGGGTGAAGCTCACCCTTACGAGGTAAGAGCCGTCCTCGTCCCTGCCGTAGAGGAAAGGTTCGCCGTAAACCCGGTAAGCCTGGCCGGAAGCCTCGTGGCAGCTGTGGTTTGGCCGGTCGAAGGTAAAGGTCGGCACTATTCCCGCAGGGGCCTTCTGATCGGAATCGCGGATGGCGAACTCTACCGTCTGAAGGGTGGTGAACTTGTTTGTCACCACGTCCTTGAGGCCGGGAGGCCACTCAAGGGCTTCGGCCCTGGACTGAACCGGACAGAAAAGAAAGAACGCAAGCAAAAGAGCGAAAGCTTTTGTCGTCATAGCCAACCTCGCTGATTTCAATGTAACGGGCAACTCCAGCGGCCTCGCTAAAGTATAAACACATTTCACGGCTTATGTTGACAAGCAATGAGTCCCCGGCGATTATTGCGCCATGAAAAAGAACCCTCCGCAGAGTCCCTGCCCGCACCCCGAGTGCCCCGGCTGCCCCCTGATAACGGCCGATTACGCCGCCCAGCTTGAAGAAAAGCGCCGGATAGTTACCGTGGCTTTTGAAAAGTGCTTCGGACCGGGAAATTTTCCCGAGGTGGAGGAAGTCGTCCCGAGCCCCTCCCTCCTCGGCTACCGTAGCTCCTCGAAGCTGGCGCTCCAGAAGAGCGCGAGGGGCCCCGCCGTCGGAATATACCGCGAGGGAACCCACGGCGTCGTAGACATCCCCGGCTGCCCGGTGCACAGCCCGCTGGTCGCCCTCGGGGTCCGCAAGCTCCGCTCGCTCCTGCGGCTTATCCCCTCCCTTCTTCCGACACGCCGCAGCCCGGCGGGGTGGCTGCGCTACGCAGTCTTCACCGCCAGCGAGGAGGAGCAGAAACTTCTCGTCACCCTCGTCACGGCCACCGGCGAAGACGAAGGGCTCCTCAGGTCGCTCGCCGCCCGGCTGCAAGAAGAGATACCGAACCTCGCCGGAGTTCTCGTAAACGTCAACCCCTCGGAGGGCAACGAGATCTTCGGCAGCGAGTGGAAGGTTCTCCGTGGGGAAGGCTTCATCAGGGAGCGCTTCGGGGAAGTAATCCTTCGCGCCAGCGGGGGTTCCTTCCTTCAGGCGAACAGGGCGCAGGCGGGAGCGGCGTACCGGAAGGCGGTTGAGCTTCTAAACCCGGTCGCGGAGGATATCGTCTACGACCTTTACTGCGGCGTGGGCGGGTTGGCCTTAAACCTCGGGCGAAGCGTCGGAAAAGTCGTCGGCATAGAGGTAAATCCTCTTGCGATAGCCGACGCCACCGCAACCGCCGAAGAGACGGGGGTGAAGAACGTCTCCTTCGTGCAGGGAGCGGTCGAAGAGGCGCTGCCGGAACTTCTGAGAGAAGGCCCCCCGCCTTCCATCGTCACGCTAAACCCCGCGAGGAAGGGAGCGGACGAAAAGGTGCTTTCGGTCATAGTCGAGGCCGCGCCGCGCGCTGTGCTCTACCTCTCCTGCAACCCGGAGACCCTCTCGCGGGACGTTCACATTCTCAAAGGCTCCGGACATTACGAGATCGCCCTCATAAAGCCCTTCGACTTTCTGCCGCAGACGGCGCACGTCGAAACGCTGGCCCTGCTCAGCAGGAAGTAGAAGGTTTCAAGTTTCGGTCGATTTAGTGTAGAATGGTTTACGTTTCGGGCAGGTTTGAGTCTTTTTATTTCATATTAAAAGCCCTTGCGGAGCGATTCGCAGAGGTTTTTTTAAAGGAAAATAAACATGGCAAACATTCTCGATTACGGAAAGGCGAAGCAGATTTTCATGGTGGTCGCCCCCGTCGTCACCATCGCCGTCATAGTTCCCGTCTTCTTCATAACCGATAAATCGCCCAAATCGCTGGCGATCTACGCCGCGCTGATCCTGCTCTACCTCTTCCCCCTGCTCGCCGCGAAAAAACACATCTACTCCGGCATGGAGAGACCCGAAAAGCTTCTCGGCTCCCTCATAGGCCTCTGCGTCTACGGACTCTTCGTCATCTACCACGAGGGTGTGTTTTTCCTCAGCAGGGGCGAGGGCGAACCGGGCAGCCTGATCTACATGCCGATAATGGGGGTGGTTTTCTGGGTCATCATCTACTGGTCGATAGTCCTGATCTTCAAGAAATTCAAAATCTTCTGATAATTCACCCCCCGCTCTCCCCGCGACTTGAATGAGACCCGCCCGCTGACAACAGGCGGGTTTTTTAGTTTTGTAGGTCGCGATTGAGCGAAGCGAAAATCCGACATTACCTTAATTGTTTTAGCTACTTATGTAGGATGGGCTTTAGCCCATCGGTCTACGCCTGTGGGGCTCTGCCCCACTCCCCTTGTCACTTCTTTTAGAAAGAAGTGACCAAGAAATCGGCCCGGACCCGTCGCTCGCGCTTTAAAAAGCGCGACCACTTCGTTCCGGCTGGGCCGTACGGGGCACCCACTTCGCTGCGCTCACTAAGACCCCGCGCCGGCCCGACGCCTCCACTCGTTGCGCCGCGTACGGGCCACGAGGAGGACGAAAAGAAGGCTCGCCCAAAAACTAGATAACGGAATGTTTTTGGACTCGAAGGTAGAATTTTACACGTATTCTGAACGGATTTAAAAATTGCCCGCGATGGAGATTTTCAGTAATATAATATACATGCTTAAAATGGCAACTTGAGCCCACCTCAGACTGACCTGATTGTATGGGGAGACATAATGAAAAACTTACTCTACTACCCTTCTTTCGAGGTTGCCGACGAAACATGGCTCAAGTTTGCATTGCTTTATTTTAACGAATTGCAGCCTATAGTACCATATAGTGGCGAACAATACTTATCAGGGCGCTTTAGAGAAATTATTGACTCAACAGACTTAATTAAATTCTATAGACCAGATTACAAAAAAGGCGTTAAAGCAACAAAAGAAGCAATAGAAACATGCGAATCAATGCTCAGCCGCCCATATGCTTTCAAGGATTTTTTTAAATGCCATGATTTTATAAACGTTTGGAAATCACCAGAATTTCATACACATACAATATTTCGTGAAAAATACTCTGATGCTTGGGAAGATTTCCTAACCAAAAACAAACTTGGAACACCATCAGACAATGGTATCGCAGTTTCAGAGCATCTTGCATTAATATATATGACTTTATTGGCACAGGCTATTTCTGCCAATGATAATATGTCTCCTATAACGGATATTCCTGAAATAGATAAATTTTCTATTTCATGTTTAAGCACTAGCCCTGCTACACCAAAATGCGTAGATGTCGCCCGTTTCACAATACCAATGGTGTTACCTGCAAATCTTCAGGAAATATCAATAAATAGTATTATTAAATTGAGAAACAAAAGCGGATTCAAGCAAAAGCTAATTGCCTTTAACCATGAAATAGAATCTTTCATTAAATCATTGGAGGGCAGCAATAACAGCCCTGAAACAATTGCTAAAGATTTCATGGAATTCAGGTCTTCTTTATGGAGAGAATTCTCAGATGATGTAATTGCTATTGGTTCTGGTGCTATTCCAGCCGCCTTGGGAATTTGGCTCGTAATAGATGCTGAAAATTTTGATAAGTACAACTACATTAAGGAGGCAACTGCAGCCACAGCACTTTTAGTTACTTCAATAATATCAATCCGCAACACATGGCAAGACTCAAAAAACCGACGTCACACTAGACGCTATCTATCGGATCTAAAACAACTTAAAGCGAGCATTTAGATAGCGACGAAGCCCCGCGGCAAAAGCCGAAGCCGTATAAGTGTACACGCAACCGGGGTCGGAAATGATGCGCCGACCCATCCCACCGCAATCCCTTGACTCCACTTCCTCTTTTGGGTAGATATAATGGTTCGTTTTTGGCGGGCCAAATTGCATGATTGTTTCTTTTTTACATACGGCACAGGATTTTGCTGCCGGGCAAGGAGCCCGCAGGGAGCGCGACGAAGTCAGTAGCGTGACTACGGCGAGGAGCGCGAGCGAGTAGCGACGAAGCCCCGCGGCAAAAGACGAAGCCGTCGAAGAGTAAGCAACGCAGAAAAATTTGCTTTAAAAGGATGCATAGGAAGTGTTCAAGAAAGTTCTAATAGCCAACCGCGGCGAGATCGCGGTGAGAATACACCGGGCGTGCCGCGAGCTGGGCATCCCGACGGTGGCCATCTACACCGAGCAGGATTCCCACTGCGTCCACGTTTCAAAGGCCGACGAGGCCATTCTGGTGGAGCCCGGCCCGCGCGGCGGGTATCTGGACGCCGAGCAGATCGCGGACGTGGCCAAAAAGATGGGGGCGGACGCGGTACACCCCGGCTACGGCTTTCTCTCGGAGAAGTCGGCCCTTTCGATCGCGCTTGCCAAGCGCGGGATTACCCTCATCGGCCCGAACGTGAAGGCCATCGATATGATGGGCGACAAGATCGAGGCCCGGCAGGTGGCTATCCGCGCGGGCGTTCCGGTCATCCCGGCGGCCCCGGCGCTTGAGAACGTCAAGGAGGCCCTCAAGTGGGCCGTCAAGATTGGCTATCCGGTGATGCTGAAGGCGGTAGCGGGCGGCGGCGGCAAGGGGATGCGCGTCATCCGCACGGCCTCCGAGATTCAGACCGGGTTCGAGAACGCCTCCTCCGAGGCGCAAAAATCCTTCGGCGACGGCAGGATGTACCTCGAACGCTACATCGAGCAGCCGCGCCACATCGAGATTCAGGTCATCTGCGACAAGCACGGCAGCCGCGCCCACCTCGGCGAGCGCGACTGCTCTATCCAGCGCAGACACCAGAAGCTCATCGAGGTCGCCCCCTCGCTCGTCCTCGACGAGAAGACCCGCGCCGAGATGGGCGAAGTGGCAATCTCGCTCTGCAAAGAGGTGGGGTACGATTCGGTCGGCACTCTTGAGTTCCTGATGGAGCCGGACGGGCGTTATTACTTCCTTGAGATGAACACCCGCATACAGGTCGAGCACACCGTAACCGAGATGGTCACGGGCATCGACATCGTCAAGGAGATGATTCGGGTCGCCGCTGGCGAGAAGCTCTCCTTCACGCAGGAAGAGGTCGCCCTTCGCGGCTACGCCATCGAGTGCCGCATCAACGCGGAAGATCCGCTTAACAGCTTCATGCCCTCGCCGGGCAAGATCACCCGCTACCTATCCCCCGGCGGTTTCGGGGTCCGGCTGGATTCCTGCATCTATTCCGGCTACGAGGTCCTCCCCTTCTTCGACCCGATGATCTCGAAGCTCTGCGTCTGGGGGCGCACCTGGGACGAGGCGCTCTGCCGCCTTTCGAGGGCGCTGGAGGAGTACGTCATTCGCGGCATCCAGACGACGGTGCCCTTCTACCGGCGAATCATCGAAGACCCCGATTTTAGGGCGGGCAATTTCAACAACAATTTTCTCGAAGAGAAGGCCGATTCCTTCCACTATCCCGACCCGGTGGAGCCCCTCGACCCCTTCTTCCTGGCCGGGGCAGCCCTTTTCGCACACTGTATCGCCTCGGGCACGCCGCCTGAAATTGAACGCATGGAGAACGAGCCGTGAGACCTCCCGTAGGAATATACGACGCAACTCTCCGCGACTCGGTGGGCGATTTCGTCTCCCTCCACCTTCGGTCGCATGAGTTGGGCGAGGTCGTAAGGCTTCTGGACAAGGTGGGTTACGCCGGTGTGGACGGCTTCGGAGGCGGAAGCGCCGAGAGGGTCGTTCATCTGCTGCGGGAAGACCCGTGGGAGAGGCTGCGCGTAATACGCCGGGGCCTTCCGAATACCCCTCTGCAGGTGGTGCTGCGCTCGAAGCTCCTCTTCGGCTCCAGTCCCGCGCCCCTTTCCACCATCCGGGCCACCCTGCGCCTGCTGAGCGACCTCGGCGTTGACCACATCAAGGTTTCCGACCCCGGCATCGATATCGACGGCGCACGCATGGTCGTCGAGATGGCAAAGTTCACCGGCTTCAAGGTCACCGCCGCCGTTCCTGTCGCCTGGGGACTGATGCAGGACCCGAGAGACGCGCTGCTGGAGGCGGGAGTTACCTTTACCGACGCCGGGGCCGACGAGATAGCCCTTCAGGACCCCTTCGGCCTCCTTTCGCCCGCGCACCTCGCGAGCCTCGTCCGCTCCTTCACCCAGCACTGCTCGCTGCCCCTTCGCCTGCACGTCCACGACACCAGCCTGATGTCGGCGGCCGCGATAGAGGCGGGAGTAAGCGCCGGGGCGGCCTTCGCCGACGCCACCGTCTCCTCCCTCGCCTGGACCTACAGCCCGCCGCGCGCCGAATCGCTCCTGATGGCCCTTCGCGGCTCGAAAAGGGCTCCCGCGATAGACCTCACCGCCCTCGAAAACGTCTCAAGGTGGTTTGACGAGGCGAAGGAGAGGAAGGGCTTCGGCCACAAGGTCCTTCACGGCGTCGATCACGCTCTCCTTCGCGGCGAGATGCCCTCGACGGTGAAAAGAACCCTCGCAAACGAGTTGATGCGCCGCGAACGCTCCGATCTGATGACGAGAGCCTGGGAGGAAGCGCCCAAGGTCTGGGAAGATCTCGGCTGCCCTCCCCTCCTCACTCCGCTGCTGGAGGCGGTGTGCTCGCAGACGGCTGAAAACGTCTGCAACGACGTTCCCTATTCGTCCCTCACTCCGCGAGCCGTAACCTACCTTCGCGGCGCCTACGGCCAGCCGAGGCACGCTATCCGCGGCGACCTCGTCACACGCGCAAAGGACAAGTCCCTCGATAGCGAAGCGCCCCTGCAGGACTTCGACCACGCTGATTTCGGCCCCACGGCAACCGCCGCCGAGAAGCTGACCATGATACTTTTCGGCGACGGCGAGGGCCTCGACCTTTTAAAGTCCGCGAAAACCTCCGACGAGACCAGGAGCGAGATGCCCGCCGATTCGCGCATTCCGCGAAAGGTTATCGTCGAGCACCAGGGCGAATCCTTTGAAGTCAACCTCGAAGGGCTGGGCCCGATGAAGGGGAACAAGCGCACCCTCTTCATGCGCATCGGCGGAGAAACCTCCTCGATAGAGGTCGCCTTCCCGCCGGCCGACTCCGCGCCGGAATTCGTCCTCAAGCATCACGGCAAGAGCCACCGCATAAAGATTCTGGAGATACTTCCGAAGGGGAAGCGCACTTTGCCGGTGGTGATGAGGAAGGATGGGCAGGTTGTGGAGATTCTCTACTCTTTCCCGAAGAACATCTGATTGTCCGGCTTCCTCTTTCGGTGAATGGCTGCGTCGTTTCTCGGGCGCGGGTCTTGGCGTAGTCACTCTACTGCCTGCGACCTCGCGCCCTGCGGACTCCTTGCCCTTCGCCGAAATAGTTTGCCGGAATCTCCCGCGCGAAATCTTTTAGTAAATGGATACTCTGCCGGTTCCTCTTCTCCCCTTTCTTCCGCTCGAAACCGGGTGGGATTCTCCGCTCCTCGCCGGTCTCCCCGCCGTCTCCCTCAACCATTTCCGGCCTGAGGGAAGCGCCCACCGCCCTGCAACGGAAATCAGGCTCTACAGGAGCGTCGCAGGGCTTCACGGCCTCTTTCGCGTCCGCGACCGCTACGTCAGAAGCGTCCACACCCGGTTTTGCGACCCCGTTTACGAGGACAGCTGCGTGGAGTTTTTCTTTCGCCCCGACATATCCGCCGGATATTTCAATTTCGAGTTCAACGCGGGAGGGGCGATGCTGGCGGGTTTCGTCACGGACCACAGGCGGACCGGCAAGGGGCTCCGGGGCTTTACTCCCCTTAGCCCGGAAGACGCAGGAAAGGTAGGGGTGAAGTCCTCGCTGCCGCCCACGGTCTTCCCCGAGGTGCAGGAGCCTCTCCACTGGACGCTTGCCTTTTTCATTCCCTTTGAAATAGTCGAAAAATACGTGGGGAAACCGTTGGGCGGAGATAACCGTTGGCGGGGGAATTTCTACAAGTGCGGCGACAGGACCTCACACCCCCACTGGTCTTCCTGGATGCCTCTACCCGAAAAGAACTTCCATCTGCCTGAGACTTTCGGCGAGCTTGTCTTTGAATAGTTGCAAGCTGCCGTCTTCGGGCTTAGAGCTTCGACGGAAAAGCCATAGAATAGCAGTAGCTTTTAGAATTTCCGGCGCGGTTTTCCGTTCCCGGCAAGGAATCCCGCAGCGAAAGGGCGAGGCAGTAGCAGCGCTACGGCGAGCCCTTGAGCGAGGACATGACGAAGCCCGGAACGGAAAGGATGCGCCGGACACCCTTAGATTCTTACTTTAACCACCGTCTTCCTTACGATAGAAGGCCCGGAGGCGGTGCTGAGGCCGGGGGCGTGAAGGTCTTTCGGGTAAAATACCGCGACCATTCCCGCCTTCAGGATGATTTCGCCCCACACCTTCGGCTTGTAGAAGGCGATGTCCTTTTCCTCGTCGTAGGGAACCGAGGGCTCTAGCTCGTCAAGGCGGGTCAGAAGTATCCGCTCCTCCCCTCCGAGTATGTACTGCAGGTCTATGTATTTTTTATGGCCCTCGAAGCGCGCGGCGCTTTCGGGGCTGGTGGCGTAAACCTGGTGAAGGGCGAAGAGATTCTCCTCCTCTATCTCGAACCTGCCGACGAACCCCGGGCCTTTTTGCGCCATGAAATCCGGCGAGAGGGCTTGGAGGAATTGCAGCCCCGGCAAAAGTTTCTTGTCCTTCACCCTGGCGATAAGTTCATCGAGCATTCCAGCGAGCGCCATTTTTTAACTCCTGTACTTTTTATCCAACCAGGAGGCCCGCGTGCTTTTCGTAGAGGCGGTTAACCCTCGGCTGGATGAACCAGATGCCGACAGGGTAAAGGCAAATCATTAAAAAGGGACCCGCCCACTCGGCGAAAAGGGCTCTTTTCATGGTCTCGGCCATAATAAGGCGGGTTGCGACGTAATAATTGGCATAGAGCATAAAAACAGCCGACAATAAAATGAACGGAATCAACAGGGCGTAGAAAAAGTAGCCGAGACCGTGGTGCATGGGCAGTCCCATCAAATTACCCGCCACCCACAACGCAGCGACCCAGAAGATCGTGTATGTCTCACTGTAGATTATGCAGGTCCGGAAGAAACCCGTCTTGTCCCTCAATTTTTTGGGCAACCACCCGTGAAACCTCGTGCCAAGCGCCCACAGCCAAAGGTTCAGTGAACCGAGAAATACCGGCATCATAAAGGCCATTACCGCTACGGCCCAAAATTCCCCTCTACCGGAACCGGCCCAAATCAGAATCGGAACCTGCGTGGCGAAAACCGCAGCGCAAACCATCCACGCCTTCAAACCAAGAATGCGGTCCAGAAAAAGCCATTTGCGGGATTGCTTCTCCTCCGGCGCCGAAGCTCCTCTTGGGACTTGAAAATTCTTTGAGGTAACGTCCGGCGACTTCGCATTAACTTCCAGCCGAGGAACGCCGGTCTCCTCGGCCCAAGAGGAGTCGATACGCACTTTGACTACTATTTTTCTTACCAGAACCCCTTCGCCTCCGGGGTCAAGGCCTGTGGAATGGATGTCGTCGGGGTAGAAGATGGCTGCGCGGCCCGCCCTGAGTATAAACTCGTCGCCCTCACCGGGCGCGTAGAAGGCCACGTCATTCCTTTCGTAATAGGGCTCCTGCCCCTCAATCTTTGCGACCCGTGCCATCTCCTCGCCGGAGATTATGAAATGAATGTCGATGTACTTCTGGTGGGCCTCGTACTTGGCCTCTTCTGTGGGCTTGGTCTCATAGACCTGGTGAAGAGCGAATATTTCGCCACTGGATATATTAATGCGCTCATTGTGACCGGGCCCATAATTTCGCAGTAAGCGCGGGCTGATGGACTTGAGGTAGAGAAGCCCTATATTGGTCCGCTGGTCGTCTATGCCCGCCAAAAGCTCTTCACGAGTTCCCGTAAGGGCCATCCGCCGCTCCTTTTTCAGAGTGTTTCCGCAGCGTGGCTCGCGAAGGCCGCCGCAAGCTCCTCAAGGCGCCTCGGGAAAGAGACTATCTCTTTTGTCGCGGGATCGATGGAGTTGATGAGCTGCAGGACCCCGATTACGGAGCCGTTCTTGTTCCGGAGCGGAACCACCAGCATCGACTTTGACTTGTAGCCGCTCTTCGCGTCGTACTTTTTCGGGCCGGAAAAGTCGAAGCTGCTGCTCAGGTAGACATCGGGGATGTTGAGGGCAAGCCCCCTGGAGGCGGCGAAGCCGGATACCGTGGTCTCGTCGATCGAAACCGGCTGAAGCACCAGAACGGTCTCCGAGGTAGGGCCGTAGTTTATGCCGATGGTGTCGTTCTGAAAGACCTTGAAGTGGAGCCTGCCGCCGCTTACCACGTAAAGGGTCCCCGCGTCGGCGCGGGTAAGCTCCCTCGCCCCGGACAGTATCTTCTCAAGGAGAGCGTCCTTGTTCTTTTCCGCGGCCAGATCCTGAATTATCTCGATCAGGCGGCTCTTTATCTTTTCATCTTTTAGATATTCGCCCGGCGACATTTTATCCTCCGCAGCCTGTGCATTTTAAGTTTTAATAATTGTACGCCGTCGAGAAGAAGAGGGCCATCGTCTCGGTTGTAACGTCCTGCACCGAATCGGTGTCGGCGAAAAGCTGCGCGTCACCGGCGCCCCGGCTGTAAACTCCGCCGATGGTGATGGAGGTTCCCTTGGAAAAGAGGGTCCCGCTCAAAGTGCCTCCGAAGATGTCAACGTGGGGGTCCTGATTCGCCTCGCCGGTCTCGACCTCATCGGTGCTGGCTCTGTTGGTGAAAAGACCCGCGCGAAGAGCCCAGGAGCGGCTCGGATAGTATTCCATGCCCACGGCGGCGTTCCAGGTGGCGGCCTTGCCGGGGTCGAAATCCGTCTCGCCGGTGGAGGTCCAGTAGGTGAAATCGCCGGAGAGCATGAACTGGTTGTTCGGGAACCACGCCGCGCCCACTCCTATCTCGTAGGGATATTCCCTCTTGGAATCGGTGTTTGTCAGGGTGGCGGTAAGTGTGTCGGGATCGTAGACGGGGGGATCGAGGCTCGTGATGTACCCCCTGCTCGACTGCTGGATGCGGATGTCGCTGTCAAAAAGGAAGGTGTGGGCAAGCCGCGCCCCCACCGAAACCCTGTCTGCCGGGGTCCACATCACGCCCAGTATGGGGTGCAGCCCCGACTCGTTGGACTTGAAGTAATTGTTCTGCCAGTGGGAGGTTCCGTCGTTGAAAAAAAGCATCTGGTTGTTTATCAGGTCGTGCTTGCGGGAAAAGTAGTTGAGGGTGAGGCCGACGGACAAATCCTTGTCCGGAGCCCAGGCTATCGAGGGGCCGAAGAGAAGGACGTTTATCTCCTCGCGGAAATTTATGAGGAAGCGGTCCACCGAAGCGTTTAGGTCGAGAAACTCCTGATTCTGGTCCTCGATGGAGGAATCCGGCACGGCGTAGGAAAAACCGATCGCCCAGTCGCCGAAGTTCCGGGTGACGCCGAAGAAATTCGGGATAAGCGCTCCGGATTCGCGGTTCCAGTCTATTCCGCCCAGCTCTTCCAGATTCTCGTAGGTCGTCCTGGTTTTCTGGTAGGCGTTCATGGAGGCGCTCATCTCGTCTCCGGATCCGAAGACAATGCCGGCGGGATTGTAGTACATCCCCGAAGGATCGTCGGAAACGGCCGTGTAGGCCCCCCCCATGCCGGAAGCCCTGTCGCCTATTATCATGTTGACGTAATGGCTGTCGTCGGCGAAGGAGGAAAAGGCGGGCAGGACGAGCGCCAGGGAAGCGGCGAGGCTGAGCGAAATGCGTCTTGGTCTCATGGGTACCTCTCTCACTCATTGGGGAATTTTCACGATTATCTTATTGGAATTTTGCCACTCAAGTAAAGCATTCGCAGCAATGTTTGTTAGGGGAGGCGTAAATGAGCTAAAATGAAGAGAATTTTCGGTGCAGGGAATGAAAAAACTAAAAAAGACAATTATCGCCCTTCTGGTCGGAATCGTTTCGGCGCTGCTCGTCATCGCCGCAAAGGACAGCTACGTCCTGGACCGGCTCGAACTGATCTCCTACGACATCAGGATGGTCTTCACGAGAAGCGACAAACCCGCCAATCAGGGCGTGGCGGTCGTCCTCGTAGACGAGGCATCCCTCAAGGCGATGAACCCCGTCATCGGGCGCTGGCCCTGGCCCCGCTCGGTCATGGCCGACATCCTCGAATACATCTCGATGGGGGAGCCAAGGGCCGTGCTTCTGGACGTTCTCTTCGTCGAAAACGAGAGGAACGGGGTTAATCAGGACTCCGGGTACAGCGAAGGGGATATGCGCCTTTCAGGAGTCACCGCTTCGGCCGGAAACTATATCCACGCCGCCCAGTTCATGCGCGACGCCGAGGACGAGTTCAATAAAGACCTCCTCGGGAAACCCCTGCCCCCGGAATTCATCGAACGTTTCTCGGTCAGTTACACCCCCGATTCCATGAAGCAGGCCGCCGATTCTCTGCCGAATTCCTACGCCCTGCCGATTGAGCCGATACAGTCCGCGGCCCAGGCGGTTGGCGCCGTCGATTTCGCCCCGGATTCAGACGGGGTCTTCCGGCGCACCCGCCTCCTGCGCCCTTACGACGGCGATTACTTCCCCATGCTCGGCTTCACCCCCGTAGCCTTCGGAGAAGGCGGTCACCCTTTCCGCCTCACCCCCGAGCGCCTTTACCTCAAGGATTACTCCATCCCTCTGGACGGAAAGGGAAACTACCTCGTCAATCTGTACGGCAACTTCAACACCTATTCGATAAGCGGAATAGCCGCCTCCATCCAAATGATGATGAAGGGCGAAACCGAGCACCTCATCATCGCGCCGGGCGAATTTAGTGACAAATACGTCTTTATCGGGTCGAGCGCCGTCGGGGTCTACGATTTGAAGTCCACCCCCCTCAGCGGCAAGACGCCGGGGGTTTTCCTCCAGGCCTCGGTGCTCTCCAACTGCCTCGACAAGGACTTCCTCACCCCCGCCCCGCCCTGGTTCGGCAACGTCATAGCCATTCTCCTCGCCATATTTGCCTCCTGGGCGGTCACCTTCGCCCCGAGGCTGTGGGAGAAGGTCGCCGGTCCGCTCTCCTTCATCGCCCTTTACGTGGCGGGAGCGGCTTACGCCTTCGTCATCGGCTCGGTATGGCCGGTGATGATCGTAGCGGCCTCGGGGGTTCTCTCGGCTTCCTCCGCCTTCGTCGTCTTCTCCATGACCGAGGGGCAGGAGCGAAGGAGGGTCCGGAAGCTCTTTTCCGTTTACGTGCCGCCGGAGGTAGTCGAAGAGCTCATCTCGCACGACGAAGAGCGCTCGGCGGCGCAATTCGGCTCGGAGGAGAACGTCACCGTACTCTTTTCCGACATAAGAAGTTTCACCACCATCTCCGAGCAGCTTACCGCTCCCCGCGTGGTCGAGATGCTGAACGTCTACTTCTCCGAAATGACCGACGTCATCTTTGAATATCGCGGTACAATCGACAAATTCATCGGCGACGCGATAATGGGGTTCTGGGGCGCTCCGATACGCGAGCCGAACCACGCCGAAAAAGCCGTTCTCGCCTCCCTCCTGATGCTGGAGAGGCTGGAGAAGGTCAACGCGGAGCTTCAGAAGAGGGGTTTCGCGCCGCTGGCGATAGGAATAGGGCTGAACACCGGCACGGCGGTTCTCGGCAACATCGGCTCCGCAAAAAAACTCAACTACACCGTCATCGGCGAGACGGTGAACCTGGCTTCGAGGGTGGAGGGACTGACCAAGGGCTACGGCTGCCCGCTCATCATCACCGAATTCACCTGCCGCGCCCTCGGGGGCAAAATCCCCTGCGGAGTCCTCGACGCCGTGAGGGTGAAGGGCAAGACCGAGCCGGTGCGCATTTACCAGCCGCTTGTGAGGCTAAACCCCTCGCCCGAGGAGCTGGAAATTGCGCGCGCCACGGCGAAGGTCATGGAGGAGGCTTTCAACCTTTACCTCGCCAGGAAATGGCAGGAATCGATAAACCTCTATTTAACTCTGGCGCAAAATGTGTACACTCGTAAAATGATAGAGAGAATAAACCATTACATGCAAAACGACCCCGGAGAAAACTGGGACGGGGTCCTGGGCATGGAGACGAAATAACCCTTGTTAAGAGGTTGTAAAAACGTCGGAACCTCTTACCCGGTGAGGAGGGTAAAGCCTTGAAAAAACTGCTGGCCGTGCCGGTAGCGGCAACCATCGCCGCGCTTTTTTCGACTGCGGCAATCGCGGCGGAAAAGCCCGCCTACGTCAAGAGCCTGGTCGCCAAGGTCTATTCGGTTCCAGACTTCGGGGGAAAGGTGGTCGGAACCGTCCCCCGGGGCGAAGCCGTAACCGTCATGGAATCCCGCCCCCAGTGGAATCTGGTCAAGAGGGCGGAACTCAGCGGCTGGGTTTCTTCGATGATACTCTCCGAGACCCCTCCCCTTCAATCCGGCAGCGTCTTCGAGTCTCAGGAGCACGATCTCTCCAAGGGCGCGAGACGAAGGGCCTCCTCGGTCGCCACCTCCGGGGCCAGCAGGGGGCTGGTTTCCGAAGAGCGCCAGAGACTCGAAGAAGTGGGGACGAAGGCCGATTATCTTAGCCTCAAAAAGGTCGAGGAAAGAAAAACCGACCCTGAAAAGGCCCTCTCCTTTTTAAACGGCCTCGAAAAGTGAAGGGAGTATATCCGATGGGAATCAAAAGAGCGCTCCTGACCGTTTCGGCCCTTCTTCTGACCTGTATCACCCCCGCTCCCTCCTTCTGCGCCGGGGAAGAGTTTCGCACCCGCATAAGCAGCGTAGGCATAGCCGATTACACCCTCGAAGACGTGGGAGCGGAGGTCGAGTTCGGGCGCGAGGTCGCGGCCCAGATTCTCGGAACCTTTCCCCTCTACGAAAACAAGAAGATTGACGATTACCTCGGCCTCGTAGGGACGGCGCTTGCCATGAACGGCCCCCGGACCGAGGTCGATTACCATTTCGCTATACTCGACACCGACGTGGTGAACGCCTTCGCCGCGCCGGGAGGATTTGTCTTCGTGACGAGAGGAGCGCTGGAACTGATGGAGGACGAGGCCGAGCTTGCCGCGCTTCTGGCCCACGAAATCGCCCACATAACGGGCCGCCACATCATAAAAGAGATGAACGTCCGTTCCTCCGGCAACGAGATGATCACCGGCCTCTCGCAGGTAATCGGCGCGAACACCAAAACGGCCAGGATGATCTTCAAGGAAATGGTCGATTCCTCAGTGAACATCCTCTTCGAGCGCGGCTACAAGATAGAAGACGAGTTTGAAGCGGACAAGGACGCAATAACCCTCCTCGCAGCGGTCGGATACGACGTCAACGGACTGGAGCGGCTCCTGGCGAAAATTGCCCAGAAGGACGGCGGCAAAAAGAGGTCCGTGGGGGCAACCCACCCGCCGGCGGCGGAGCGCGAGAGCCGCATAAAAGGCTGGAAAGAGAGTCTCGGAGTCGCGAATTTTCAGGGAAAGTCCGGCGCGGAGAGATTTACGGCGAGCGCCCGCCCCCTGTAGACACCGCAATTCCCTCCTCAAAAAGCCCCGCAAAACAACGGGGCTTTTTTTATATTTCCCTCCGTTTGTCTTTTTTAAAATTATTGCTTTTCTTTGGCCTGCGATTTGCTTTTTATAAAGGAGCAAGTAAAGTATCCGCAAAGGGACGAAAACAGGAAAATACCGGCCCCGGCGGCGGTTTTTTCCGTAACGGGGTAGCCTTGGCCTGTTTTTGAGGCACATATATGTAGTGCAATTGGGGCCAGTGCTACAATTTTGTTAAAATTATTTCATTTCAGCGCGTTTTTTCGGTTTTTACCCTCTTGAGCTAAAACCGAAAGAATAGGATGATTCAGCGCAGCGAAAACACTGTGGCTACAATTTTGTAACAGAATACTTCTCTAGCTTGGTCAAAGTTGATACCGGGCCAAAAACCCGCATCCACAAAGGAGAATTCAAAGATGGGCAACATGAATGTCCCCGAGGTGTTCGGCAGCAACGTATTCAACGACAAGACTATGAAAGAAAGGCTTCCCAAGGAGACCTACAAGGCCCTCCGGGAGACCATTGAAAAGGGCCTGCCCCTCAATCCCGCCGTAGCCGCTATCGTGGCGAACGCCATGAAGGACTGGGCGCTTGAAAAGGGCGCGACCCACTACACCCACTGGTTCCAGCCCCTCACCGGCATCACCGCCGAGAAGCACGACTCCTTCATCGCCCCGACCGACGACGGCGGCGTGATAATGGAGTTCTCCGGCAAGCAGCTCATCCAGGGCGAGCCCGACGCCTCCTCCTTCCCGAGCGGCGGCCTTCGCGCCACCTTCGAGGCCCGCGGCTACACCGCCTGGGACTGCACCTCGCCCGCCTTCCTCAAGGAAGACGCCTCCGGCGACGTAACCCTCACCATCCCCACCGCCTTTTGCTCTTACAACGGCGAGGCGCTCGACAAGAAGACCCCGCTCCTTCGCTCGATGAAGGCCGTCTCCGACCAGGCTCTGCGCGTCCTTCGCGCCATGGGCGACACCACCGCCTGCAAGGTAATCGCCACCGTAGGGCCGGAGCAGGAATACTTCCTCGTCGACAAGGAATACTACCTCGAAAGGCTCGACCTCATAGCCTGCGGCCGCACCCTCTTCGGCGCGCCCGGCCCCAAGGGTCAGGAACTCGAAGACCAGTACTTCGGCGCAATCAAAGACCGCGTCGCCGATTACATGAAGGATCTCGACCTCGAACTCTGGAAGATGGGCATCACCTCCAAGACCAAGCACAACGAGGTCGCCCCGGCCCAGTACGAAATGGCCCCCGTCTTCTCCACCACCAACATCGCCGCCGATCACAACCAGCTGGTCATGGAGACGATGCAGAAGGTGGCTCTCCGCCACGACATGGTCTGCCTGCTGCACGAGAAGCCCTACGCGGGCATCAACGGCTCCGGCAAGCACAACAACTGGTCGCTCTCCACCGACACCGGCGTCAACCTTCTCGAACCCGGCCACACCCCCTCGGAGAACGCCCAGTTCCTCGTCTTCCTCTGCGCGCTTCTTCGCGCGGTTGACACCCACGCCGACATCATGCGCGCCACCTGCGGCAGCTCCGGCAACGACCACCGCCTCGGCGCCAACGAAGCCCCGCCCGCGATCATCTCCGCCTTCCTCGGCGAAGAGCTTTCCGACATCCTCACGAAGATCGCGCAGGGAGAGAAGGCCGCCAAGAAGGCCGCCGAGATCATGAAGATCGGCGTAGACACCCTTCCCGAGTTCCCGAGGGACAACACCGACCGCAACAGAACCTCGCCCTTCGCCTTCACCGGCAACAAGTTCGAGTTCCGCATGGTCGGCTCCTCCCAGTCGATCTCCGGCCCCAACGTAGCGCTAAACACCATCGTCGCCGAATCGCTCGACTACGTCGCCAAGCGGCTTGAAAAAGCCAAGAACGTCAACACCGAGATCCTCGCCATCATCAAAGACACCGTAAAGGAACACGGCCGCATCATCTTCAACGGCAACAACTACTCCGACGAGTGGGCCAAGGAAGCCAAGAAGCGCGGCCTCCCCAACGTCCGCAACACCATCGACGCCCTCAAGGCCTTCGTCTCTCCCAAGGCCATCGAGCTTTTCGGCAAATACTGCGTCCTTTCCAAGGAAGAGCTCCACTCCCGCTACGACATCTACGTCGAGCAGTACTCCAAGCACATCAACATCGAGGCCCAGGCCTCCATGCAGATGGTAAAGCGCCAGTACATACCCGCCGTAATCCAGTACATGGAAGAGCTCGGCAACTCCGCCGCCCTCTCCGGAGAGCACGGCGAAGTGCAGCGCACCCTTCTCGCCGAAGTAGGCGGCCTCCTCAAGTCCGCCTACAAGAACCTCAAGGCGCTTGAAGTTATCGCCAAGGAAGCCCAGGGAGTCTGGAACGTAGAGAAGCAGGCCAAGGTCTACAGAGACAAGGTCTTCCCCGCCTGCCAGGCCCTTCGCGCCGACATCGACGCCCTCGAAGCCGTCATGCCCCGCGACCTCTGGCCCGTCCCCGTCTACAGCGACCTCCTCTTCAAGCTCTAAAAGTTTGTAATTATGATGTAAAAAAGGGAGCCGAAAGGCTCCCTTTTTGTTTGCTTCTAGTTGCCGGTTTTTCGTTCCTCAACCGGAAGTGGATAATTGTGAAGGTTGATCCAGAACTAAATATGCCTTTGGAGCCTCGCGGTTTAATCCTTTTAAATAAGTTTTAACAAGCCTGCTACCGGTCTCGTCAAAGCTGACGCTGCCTATTAAAACCGACTCGGCAACGTCAGGATATTCTTGCCGCATATCAAGGTAGTATTTTCGAGTCCAGGATTGAACTGCTTTGGCTAGTGCATAGGAATCCCTGTCAAAATCTTTCTTAGTGTTTGTCGTCATTCCAAAAACGTTCAAGCAATAGCCAAGGATCATTGCACCCTTATAATTTGGGTGTTTGGTCATTATCGCGATTTCATCGTACAGAAGGCGACGAACCTTGAAGCGCACAATTTTAAAAGCTTTCCCATCCTTACCACCGTACCTAGTGAAAATACGGCTCCAAATCATATTGTGGTGGATGGACCAACATGTCTCAGGTGGAGATTTCACCATTGAAGCGGCTGATATCATGTCAAAGATCAGAAGTGCCAGATGATCGTAAATATTCTTCGGATATGTTCCCTCACGAATTCGGCGTAACGGCTCAGGTGGATTGGGATGCTTATCGATAAGATCGATAGCATCCTTTACAAATTCTACAACCACGCGAAGCCGCCCATATGTATCGGTAAGATATTCATAAGGCGTATCGTTGAGTTTGTACAAATCGCGATAGGCGCTTTCCATGTTTTTAAACGTGCGATTAAGAGCATAGGAATGTTGAGAACCATAACCTTTTTCTAAATAGTCTTTAAAAGTGATAAGTGTAGCACGGCAATAGGCTTCCCATTGTTTGGCATCCCATCCCCATTGCTCTTCGTAATGGAGATCTAGCGGCGAGTCAAAGTTGTTCGCTAGAGCTTCCACGAGTGAATAGTCCCCATACACTGCTTTAGTCACCGGTTTTAGATAACCCAGCAACCCCGAATAGTATCCATCGGCTTCATCGTAAAGAAACGACCCCTTTTGAGCCACGGCTTCGCTGGAGATATTTCGTGCGAACTGCCCTATCGGGATGTCGAACTTGCTTGCGCTGGTCATCTCCTCAAAGAAAGCTTGGGCGGTTACGGGTGACGATCCAACAATATTTCGACAAAACTTGCGATTGGCGATTAGCAATAATATGTCGTAGGCATAATCTTCAACCCCAGCCCTCTTTTTGTGGGGTTGCCCCCTTAATGTTTCTACATCAGAAGTACGGCGATTTAGACGCCTGCTATGCATGACCAAAGGTTTCGCAGACTTGGCTAACTCGTCCGCAATAACCTTCAGTTCTTCGTCATTTCCACGCTGGATGTACTTGTAAAGCACTTGTCCAAAACGAAGAGCATTGCGGCGGCAGAAAACCGGCGGGCGGATAAATGCGCAATACATCCAAGTTAAAATCGTGGAAAGGAATAGCAAGCCAAAGATGCCCTGCCATGTGGAATGCGTGAGCCAGCGGTCTTTGGAACCCACCAGCCTTCATTGATCCACACTTCGGTAAGTAGTGTTTGCAGACCGATTATAGCGGTTAAGTAAAATGTTGTGGCATGAAGCGATCCAAACCGGCTAGGTGTTACGGCAATCCGAAATTTATATCTGACATCGGTAACCGTATAGACAACTGCCAGTAGTGCTACTGCGGCGAGGAATTCGGAAAATCCGAATATCTTGGTTGCAGGGCTTGCACTAACGGGTTCAAAGCAGAGAAACCAATAGCACTTTTCGGTCAAAATACATTTCTCCATGCTTATCACTCGTCCGCTCGGCGAGCGTGCAAATCGCCTTCGGCTCATGGCAAGCTCGAAACCCCCTCGCTACCTCGTTCGCTGGGCACCGGAGAGCGTGGGGAACGTAAAGATGGCTCGCCGATAAGTGAAATTACATGTACTTATCGGCTCGAAGGTAAATTATTTACAACTATTCACTGCATACGTGTAAAAATTTTACCTTCGAGTCCAAAAACATTCCGTTATCCTGTTTTTGGACGAGCCTTCTTTTCGTTCCCCCTCGTGGCCCGTAGGTGACGCAGGGAGCGGAGGCGGATAGGGCGGCGGGGGGGTCAGCGAACGAGTGCCCCCTCACGCCCCCGCCGTAGCGACCGGTCGCTCGTAGAGCGAGCGTCTCCTTCCGGGCCGATTTCTTGGGTACTTCTTTCTAAAAGAAGTACCAAGGGGTGTGGGGCAAAGCCCCACAGACGTAGACCGATGGGCTAAAGCCCATCCTACAATAAACCCCTGGATTCCCGCGCTTCGCGCGAGAATGACGATGGGGAATTGGTGCGTTACGCCGCTTCGCGGCTAACGGCACCCGCGACTACCTGACCCTCCTGACCTTCGCCAGACTGGTATATTCCCCGCCGGGATAGGGCGTAAAGCCGTCGAACCCCCTGTTCATCACGACGACGTTGTCCAGCCACCAGAGGCTGACGTAATAGCACTCGCTGGCTGCCTTCTCCTGCGCCTTCCTGTAAAGCTCCATCCGCTTGGAGAAATCGGGCTCGCTTCGCGAGGCGTCGAGCCAGGCGTCTATTTCGGCGTCCCTCACCCTTCCCCTGTTGGCCCCCGCCGGGGGCACAGAGGAGGAGTGGAAGATATAGTGGAGGACATCCGGGTCGGTGAGCCCTATCCACCGAAGGCTCATCATCTGGAAGTTGCCCTTCTTCACGTCGCCGAAGAAGGTCCCCCACTCGAAGCTGCGCACCTCGACGCCTATTCCCGCCCGGCGAAGCTGATTGGCGATGACCTGCGCCACCTCGTTGGCGGTCTTGTCGCTGGAGGTCTTGTACGAGAGCGAAAAGCGCATGGCGGGGCCGTCGCCGTCGGGGTCGGGGTACCCCGCAGAGTCGAGAAGGGTCTTCGCCTCTTCGAGGTCGAAGGGAATCTCCTCCGCTCCCGGCGCGAAGGCGATGTGTTCCGGGGAGAAGAGCGCCTTCGCGGGCCGCGCCTGCCCCTGCAGAACGAACTCTATGAGGGATTTTCTGTCCAGCGCGTGGGCTATCGCCCGCCTGACCTTCGCGTCGCCGACGATTTTGTCTTCGAGATTGAAGCCGAGATACTGGTAGGAGGGGCCGGGAGCGCGTATGATTTTCAGGTTTTCCTCGCGTTCGAGAAACTTCACCGAGTAGGGCGGGACGGCGTTCTGCAGGAGATCGATTCCGCCGGATTTAAGCTCCAGAAGCCGCGTTGTGGCGTTGCCCAGTATCCGGAAGCGCAGTCCTTCGACGAGGGGAGCGCCCCTGTAGCATTCCGGATTGGGCAAAAGGGTAATCTCCTCGCCGGGCTTTATTCTGTCGAGTTTGAAGGGGCCGGTTCCGGTTAGCTCTTCCCCGAGGTCCTTTTTGCCCGCTAGCCTCTCGGGCAATATCCCCTGCCGGAGCTGGTAGGGAAAGGAGACGAAGGGCTCTTTGAGCCGGAAGACTACCGTGTAGCCATCGGGGGTCTCTACGGAGGAAAGCGCCTTCAGCGAGCCCGCCGAGGGGCAGCCGTTGGCCGGGTCCATGACGTAGGAGAAGGTGGCCTTTACGTCTTTAGAGCTAAACGGCGAGCCGTCGTGAAAGCGGACGTTCTTTTTGAGGGTCAGGCGGTGAGTCAGCGGATCAGGGTTCTCCCACCTTTCGGCGAGATCGGGAACGAGCGCCCCGGAGGGCTCCTCGGTTAGGAGGCCGTTGAAGAGGAGGGGAATTATCCTCACGCCGTAGGCGTCGGTCGCGTAGCGCGGGTCGAGGCTGGCCGGAGCGCCTTCGAGGCCGACGATGAACTCGTCCGGCGCTCTCCCCTGCCCCTCCCTGCCCCGGCAGCCGGTCAGGCACGTCAGAAACACGAGCGCAAAGACGGCCGGAAGAATTAATATCCTGAATCTTTCCATCCGGCATTTTTATTTGAAACCCGCAGTAAGGTCAACCGCTGCGTTACCTTACCTTGCGCTCAAACTACTCGCAGGCAGTCTTTTTCGGCAGCGGCACCAATATGACCGGGACGGGGGATTTCTCCACGACGCGGTGGGAGAGCGACCCCTTTACCGCCTCGACGACTCCCCGGCGTCCGGTCGTTCCCATCAAAATCGCCGTCGCATCCCTTTCGGCGCAGACGGTGATTATTTCGCGGGCGGCGTCCCCGGCGTAGATGTGGGTATCGGCCAGAACCCCGAGTTCCAGCAGCTCCGCCGCCATCCCCTCCATGAGCTTTAGCCTGCCCTCCTCCACGGTCCGTATCTCCTCCGGGTCGTGGGCGGCGAAGTCGTCGTCGGTGAGGAGGTTGACTATCTCGACCTTGTCCACAGCGCCGGAAAGTCTCTTCAGGAACTTGTAAGCTAGGTCGGAGACCTCAGAAAAATCCGTGCAGTAGATGATCGTTTTGAGGGGCCTCGGATTAAGGGGGTGCGCTACGGCCGCTTCGGGAGATTTGAAGATCATTACCGGTATCGGCGAGCGGCGCGCAACCCCCATGGGAACGCCGCCGAGGTAGACGGAATCGAGGGGAAGGCTGCGCCTTTCACCCAGGACTATGAGATCGACCCCCTCGCGGCAGGCCACCTCGATGATCTTGTCCTCCACCCTGCCGAGCTCTATTACGTGGCGCGCCGAAAGTCCTTCAGCCGCTACGCGCTTTTCCCACTCCACGAAGCGCAGCCGCGCCGATTCGCTCAGTTCGTCGGCGATGTGCTTGTCAAAGCCGTAGCTCGCCGCGACGGCGCTCTCGTCGTAGTGGACCACGTTGAGGAAAATCATCTCCTCAAGCCCGGCCTCCCTGAGGGAATAGAGCGATTCGACTGCCCTGAGGGAAAATTCTTCGAGTCTCGTGGAGAAGAGCAATTTGCGAAGGGACATGCGAACCTCCTTTCTCCGGAATGATAGTCCAAAAGAAAGAAGATGGAAGGCGTCCGAAATCTAATTCGGCCCTATATGGGCGGGAGAATATCTGGCTTTGATTTAAAAGAGCGCTTCGACGAACTCTTTCGCATCGAAAGGTCTGAGGTCTTCGACCTTCTCGCCGATTCCGACGAATTTGACGGGAATTTTAAGCTCGTCGCAGATGCCGACGATCACCCCGCCCTTGGCTGTTCCGTCAAGCTTGGTCAGCGCGATGGAATCGACGCCGACCGCCTCCATGAACTGCTTGGCCTGGCTTATGGCGTTTTGCCCGGTGGTGGCGTCGAGAACCAGCATCGTCTCGTGGGGTGCCCCTTCGAGGCTCTTTTGGGAGACGCGGCGTATCTTCTTCATCTCCTCCATCAGGTTGTGCTTGGTGTGGAGCCTCCCGGCGGTGTCGATGAGGACGAGATCCGCCCCGCGCGCCTTGCCCGCCTCTATCGCGTCATAGGCGACGGCGGCGGGGTCGGAGCCGTGGGCGTGGCGGACGACCTCGGCCCCGGCTCGCTCTCCCCAGACGGCGAGTTGCTCGATGGCGGCGGCGCGGAAGGTGTCGGCGGCCCCGATTATCACCTTTTTGCCCTGCGAGGTGAATTTGGCCGCGAGTTTCCCTATGGTGGTGGTCTTTCCGACGCCGTTTACGCCGATGACGAGGACGACGCGGGGCTTTTCAGGTCCGAGGTCGAAATGCCCCTCGTCCTGAAGGAGTATCTCGCCGATTCTCTTCTTCAGATGCTCGCGCAGCGCCTCCGGGTCGGAGAGTTCGTTGCGCCTGACCCTCTCGCTGACCTCGCCGACCAGCCTAAGCGCGGTGTTTACGCCTATGTCGGCGGTGACGAGCGCTTCTTCAAGCTCTTCAAGGGTTTCGGCGTCCACTTTCTTCTTGCCGAAGAGGGCGCGGTCGAGCCCCTTCTGGAAGGTGGACCTGGTCTTGGTGAGGCCGTCGCGCAGGCGGGCGAGAAAGGAAGCTTCGGCGGAAGTTTCCACGGGAGCTTCGGCCCCGCCGCCGGTTTTGCCGAAAATTTTCCCGAGGAAACCTGGCTTTTTATCTTCTGACAATTAATTTCGCCTTTGCGTTCGAGAGTTGAGAGGCGCGGTTTTTTGTCTTCCGGCGAGGAATCCCACAGCGACAGGCCGAGACGGTAGCAGCGCTACGTCGAGGCCTTGAGCGAGGACATGACGACGCCGGGGGCAAAAAGGATGTGCCGGATTCATTATCAGCGAGAGGAAAGCCCGCTCAGGGTTTTGAAAAACTCCGGGTAGGAGACCTCCGCCGCCTCGGCCCCTTCGACGACGCCGCCGCCCGGAAGGGCGAGGGAGAGTATCGCCGCGCTCATCGCGAGGCGGTGGTCGCCGTGGGAGTCGAAGGCGGCTGAGTTCAGCTTGCCGCCACCGGTTATGCGAAGCCCGTCGCGGAAGGTATCGACCTTCACCCCGGCCTTGCGCAGCTCTCCGGCGAGGGCGTCGATTCTGTCTGATTCCTTGAAGCGAAGCTCCTCCGCGCCGGTGACCACCGTTTCGCCTTCGGCTATCGCCGCAATCGCGCCGAGTACGGGAAACTCGTCTATGGCGGAGGGAACCTCTTCCGGTGAGACCTCGACGCCCCTGAGCTTTGAATACCTCACGCGAAGATCGCCCACCGGCTCTCCGGCCGCGTCGCCGGTCAGGGTCATTTCAAGGTCGGCTCCCATCCTCTTTAAAATCCTGAAAAAACCGGTCCGGCCCTCGTTCATGGAGATGGCTTTGACGGTCAGATCGGAGCCTGGAACCATGAGGGCGGCGCTGGCCCAGAAGGCAGCCGAAGAGGGGTCGCCGGGAACCTCTATCTCTATGGGCCTGAGTTTCGGACGCCCTGCTATGCCGACCTTTCCCGCTCCCTCCCGGAGAATCGTCGCTCCCATCCCGCCCAGCATCCTCTCGGTGTGGTCGCGGGTGGGACTCGGCTCGATAACCCAGGTCGTCCCGCGTGCGTGGAGACCCGCGAGGAGCACGGCGCTCTTTACCTGCGCGCTTGCCACCGGGGTGGTCCATTCCAGGGCGCGAAGAGACCCGCCGCGTATGACGAGCGGGGCCTTGGTATCCTCTTCCCTGCCGAGGGCCAGAGCGCCCATCTCGCGCAGGGGGTCGAGGATGCGCGCCATCGGGCGCTTCCGAAGGTGTCTGTCGCCGGTGAGGACGGAGAGGAAGGAGTGACCCGCCAGCACCCCGGCCATGAGGCGCATGGTGGTGCCGGAGTTGAGGCAGTCGAGAATATCTGTCGGCTCCGAGAGGCCGCCGATCCCCCTGCCTTCGACCTTCAGGACGCCGCCCTCCTCAAAGACCTTTACGCCCAGCGCCTCGAAACACTGGCGCGTGGCCTTCACGTCCAGCCCCTTCTGGAGGCCGGTTATCGTCGAAACTCCCTCGGCAAGAGCGGAAAACATAAGGGAACGGTGGGAGATCGACTTGTCGCCCGGAACGGTGACCGTCCCTTTCAGCGGCCCTCCCGCGAGAATGGTCTGGCTTGCCATCACACCTTCCCCAGGCGGGCCTTGACCCGCAAAAAAGCCTTCTTGAATATCTCAATCTCTTCGGGGAGCCCAATGCTCACCCGTATCCATTCCGGCGCTCCGAACCCGCTGGCGGAGCGTATTATGACTCCCTCGTCGAGCATCGCCGAAAAGAAGGAATCGCCGTCGCCCACCTTCGCCATCATGAAATTGGCCTCGCTCTTTATGTACTCGACACCTTCGGCCTCGAAAAACTCGTAGAGGGCCTTTCTTCCGGCGGAATTGACGGAAAGGGATTTCGCCAGAAATTCCTCGTCGGAGAGGGCGGCCCGCGCCGCCTCCTGCGCCGCGAGGTTGGCGTTGAAGGGAAGGCGCAGGCGGTTCATGTAGTCGATAATCTCGGCGTCGGCGAAACCATAGCCGATGCGGAGCCCCGCGAGGCCGTAAGCCTTGGAGAAGGTCCGCGCCACGATTAAAGGCTTTCCCTTCCGGATGTATTCCAATCCGTTCGGGAAATCTTCACTATCCGCGAACTCCGCGTAAGCCTCGTCGAGAAGGATTGCCACGTTCTCCGGCAACCTCTCGAAAAAGCGCTTCCATTCCTCGCCGCCGAAGACCGTGCCGGTGGGGTTGTTGGGATTGCCGAGGATAACCAAAGAGGTGTTCGCGTCTACCGCTTCGAGAATCGCCCCGAGGTCCACCGCGTGGTCCTTGAGGGGGACTTCGACCACCTCGCCTCCCTGCGCCTTCACGGTGATGTGATAGATGCTAAAGGAGGGGCTCGCGACGACGGCCTTTTTGCCCGGCCCGCAAAAGAGGCGGACGGTCATCTCTATTATCTCGCTGGAGCCGTTCCCGAGGGCTATCTCCTCGGGTTTCACGCCGAATTTTCCTGAGAGCGCCTTCTTGAGCTCGTAGCCGTAGCCGTCGGGGTAGAGGTTCATCCCGCCCGCGCACTCGCGCAGTCTCTCAACCGCCTTCGGGGAGGGGCCGAGGGGGTTTTCGTTGCTGGCCATCTTGATTATCCGGGACAGCCCCTTCTCGCGCTTCAGTTCCTCTATCGGCTTTCCCGGCCTGTAGGGCCGAAGGTCAAGCACCGTCGGGGAGACCAGCGCCTGAAACCTCGCTTTTTCCACGCTCATTCGGGCTTCTCCCCGCAGGGGTAGGAACCGAGCACCTTTACGAACTGGCAGACCTTTGAAAGCCCCTCTATGGCCCTCCGGAGGGCGGGATCGTTCACATGGCCCTCGCAGTCGAGAAAAAAGACGTACTCCCAGGCCTTCCGCTTCATCGGGCGCGATTCGATCTTCGTCAGGTTTATCCCGTTCTCGTCGAAGGGCTGGAGCATGTGGTAGAGCGCCCCCGCCTGGTCTTTTATCGCGAAGAGAAGCGAGGTCTTGTTGCACGAGCCCGCCTCCGGTATCTCCTTGCCGATGACCAGAAAGCGGGTGAAGTTGTTGGGGTTGTCCTCTATCTTCGCCTCCACCGTTTCGAGGCCGTAGAGCTCTCCCGCGAGCTGGCCCGCCACCGCCGCCACCGAGGGGTCTTCCGCCGCCATAAGCGCCGCCTGCGCCGTCGAGGAGGCTTCGAGGGTGGGCACCTCGGGAAGGTTCGCCTCAAGCCACTCCCTGCACTGGGGGAGGGCGTGGGGATGGGAGTAGACCTTGTGGATGTCGCTCTTCTTTCCGGTCTTGTTCATCAGGTTGAGGCTTATGCGCAGCATCACCTCGCCGACGATCTTGGTTTCGGAGTCGAGGAAGCGGTCGAGGGTGTTGCTGACAGCGCCCTCGGTGGTGTTCTCGACGGGAATAACCCCGAAATCGGCCTTGCCCTTTTCCACGAAGTCGAAGACCTCGGAAATCGAGCGCACCGGCAGGTAAAGGGCGCTCAGGCCGAAGTGCTTGCGGCACGCCTGATGGGTGAAGGAGGCCTGCGGCCCCAGATAAGCCACGGTGAGAGGCTGCTCCAGCGAAAGGGAGGCGGAGATAATCTCCTTCCACACCGGGCGGATCGCCGAAGAGGGGAAGGGGCCGGGATTTTTCTCCTGCAGGCTCCTCACGATATCGTCTTCGCGGGAGGGAGCGTAGAAGGAACCCCCCTTCGCCTTTTTTGCCTCGCCCACCTCGACCGCGACTTTTGCGCGTTCGTTGAGGAGTTCGAGAAGCTTCCCGTCAACTTCGTCGATCTTCCGGCGAAGCTTGCTAAGCTTGTTTTTTAGTTTGTCGTCGCCGGTCGCCATCTTTGTTCTCCGAAATTGAGGTCTTCGCAGCCGGTTTTCTTCCCGGCGCGGTCCGGGCGGTGCGCTTCTTGTCCACCGTCGCCGAGGCCAGCCTTTTGAGGACGGCGACCTCCCTGCGGGTAAGAATCCTCCAGGCTCCCTCGGGTATGTCGCCAAGGGGTATTCCAGCGAAGAAGGTGCGGGTAAGTTCCGAGACCCTTCCGCCGACGGCTATCACCATCTTTCGTATCTGCCGCTTCTTGCCCTCGCGTATCGTTATCGTGAAGCGGATCTTCTTGCCCTCGATGCGGACGTTTTCTATCTTCGCCGGGGCCGTCTTCCCCTCCTCGATCTCGACTCCGGAGGCCAGCTGCTTCATCTCCTCGGGGCCTATTTCGCCCCAGGCGTTCACCCGGTAGGTCTTTTCGATGCCGTGGGAGGGGTGGGTCAGCTTGTGGGCGAGGTCGCCGTCGTCGGTGAAGAGGAGGAGCCCGCGCGTATCCTTGTCGAGCCTGCCGACAGGGTAGACGCGGCGGCCGGGAATCTCCACAAGCTCCATGACGGTGTGCTCGGCGTGCGGGTCGCTCACGGTGGTTACGTAGCCTTTGGGCTTGTTGAGGGCGATGACGATGGGCTCTTCCGGGGCGGCGGTTATCTCCAGCCCTTCGACCTCGATCCGGTCCTTGTCCTCGTCCACCTTCGTGCCGAGTTCGGTGACGACGACGCCGTTCACCTTCACCTTGCCGGAGGTGATAAGCTCCTCCGAGGCGCGGCGGGAGGCAACGCCCCTGTGGGCGAGCACTTTTTGCAATCTTTCAAGAGTCATTTTCATCCATTGGGAGTTCAGGTATTTCTCTGGGTCTCGGTTCCGCCCCGCCAAAAGAGAGGGACGGCTGGGAAGAGGGCGAAGCGCCGTCTTCCGCTGCTTGGGTAAGCTCCTCGATCTCCCGCAGGGTCGGCAGATCGGTCAGGGAGGAGAGTCCGAAGACCTCCAGGAATTTTCTCGTTGTGCCGAGCAGCATCGGCCTGCCGGGAACGTCCTTCTTCCCCACGACGCGCACCAGCCCCTTTTCCATCAGAGTCCTCACCACCGCGCCGCTGTCCACCCCGCGCACCTCCTCTATGTCGGTGCGGGTGACGGGCTGGCGGTAGGCTATTATCGCGATGGTCTCCAGCGAAGCCTGCGAAAGTCTTGAGGGGCGCGGCATGTCGAGCCTCGCCACGTAATCGGCCACATCCGGAGAGGTGCGAAACTGCCACCCCCCGCTCACTTCGCAAAGCTCTGTCCCCCTGCCCACGAAATCGCGCCGCAGGCTGTCGAGGGCGTCCATGAGCTCGCTCGCCGAAACCTCTTCGGGCTCAAAGACCTCAAGGAGCCTCTTTGTCTCCACCGGCTCGGAAGAGACGAAGATTACAGCTTCGATAGCGCGGATAAGCGCCGTCCGCTCCATTACTAATCTTCCTCTATGCTGACGGCCATAATTCTTATTTCTCCGAAAGCCACCGGCTGCCATATCTTTATGGCGCTCATCTTTACCAGCTCCAGAAGCCCCATGAAGAGGGCGACGATACGGTCCCTTCTCGGCGGGCCGGAAAAAAGCTCGTGAAACTCTATCGATTCGCCGTCCCCCAGGAGGCGGAATCTGTCGAGAAGTTCCGTCATCGCCTCCTGCGTCGTCATCCGGTCGCGGCTGACCTCGTGGATGAATTCCTCCGGCGCGTCCCTCAGCACCTCCCTGAAGGCGACGAGAAGGCTGTAGAGGTTGGTCTCTATCGGAGGCTCGGGCCGGAGCGCCTTCTTCTCCTCCTGATTCTGCGGCCGGAGGAACACGTCCCGGCCGAGCAGCGGCTGCCCGGCGAGGCCGAGCGCCGCCTCGCGGAACCGCTCGTAATCGAGAAGCCTTCGGACCAGTTCGGCCCTCGGGTCGCCGCCCTCTTCCTCCTCCTCGGGCAAGGCCGGGCGGGGAAGGAGCATCCTCGATTTTATCTGCGCCAGCGTCGCCGCCATCACCAGAAACTCTCCGGCGAGGTCGATGTCGAACTCCTGAAGGGCCTCTATTACCGCGAGGTACTCGACCAGTATCGCCGCGATGGGTATGTCGTAGATATCGTACTTGTGCTTCCTGATGAGGTGCAAAAGCAGTTCGAGCGGCCCCTCGAAACCTTCGAGGCGCACCAGATAGGTGTTGTCTTCCCCGAAGAGGAGAAGCTGACGCCCATCGGTCTCGCTCATAGCCCGATCATCACCCCCGTCAGCTTGTTCACCAGCGGGAAGAGCACCCTGTCGAAGGCCCGAAAGAAGATCAGCGCGAAGAGGATTATAAAGCCGTACTGCCCTATCCTCCGGTATTCCATCTCCAGCCTCGCGGGGAGGAGCGCCGAGACCATGCCGCTTCCGTCCAGGGGCGGTATCGGTATCAGGTTGAAGAGGGCGAGGCCGATGTTAACCTTCACCGAGATGAGCGACACCCCGAGAAAGAAGACAAGCGGCGTCTGGGCGGCTCCCGCCTCCGGCACCGCCGGGGCTATCGAGACCAGAAAGCGCCAGAGCCCCGCCATCAGAAGGGCCAGCGTGAGGTTCGAGGCCGGACCGGCGAAGCTCACCAGAAACTCGTCGCGGCGCGGGTGGCTAAAGTAGCGCGGGTTGACCGGCACCGGCTTCGCCCAGCCCAGCCCGACGACGAGAAAAAATATCGCGCCGATGAGGTCCAGGTGCGCGAAGGGGTTGAGGGTAAGCCTCCCCATCACTCTCGGCGTGGGATCCCCGAAGGAATCCGCCGCGAGGGAGTGGGACGCCTCGTGAACCGTCAGCGCCAGCAGAAAGGAGAATATCCAGAGAATCGCCTCCTGGGGCGACTCGAAAAAGAGCATTTCAGACCTCGTTCATCGGTTAACCGGGGTAATTTGTTATTGTTAGCAATCGGGTCTAAAAGGTCAAGAAAAGTAATACAGTGTCTCTTGAGCCACGGCAATTGCAGTGCAAGGCGACACAAGAAACTAACGTTACCCTCTCGGCAATCTATTTCGGTGAAGGGCAAGGAGTCCGCAGGGCGCGCGGTCGAAGGCAGTAGCGTCACTACGCCAAGACCCGCGCCCGAGAAACGACACCGCCCTTCGCCGAAAGAGATTGCCGGGGCTACTCGTAGAGCCTGCGCAAAGTCCAGTCCAGCGCGAAAAGCGACAAAGCCAGCAACATCACCATCCAGTTAGCCCACGGCTCCTCCACCTTCTTGCCAACGACTTCGAGGCGCTTCTCGCCATCTTCCCTGAGGGCTTTGAAAAGCCCTTCCTCGTCGCCCCGGAGCACCCGGCCGCCGCTCTTTTTCGCCAGCTTCTCAAGGTACTCTTTGTCGAGGCCGACCCTCTGGGGCTCGGGGCTGGCGGGACCTACCGGGAAAGCCAGCTCGTCGCGCCCGAGAACCATCGCCCCCTTTTTCGCCTGAGCCTCCACCCGGTAGATGCCCCTCGCCTTCAGCGGTATCTCCTTCGCGACGTATTCCCCGGGCGCTTCTTCGCTAAAGACGAGTTCAAAGCTCTCTCCCTTCTCTCCGGTCAGCTTTCCCGTGACCTCCGCCCCCGCGGCGGGCTGGTATTCGGCGTCGAGGACCCTGGCGCGAAGGGTGAGGCCGTTTCCTTCCCGCAGCGTGGAGACGGGGGCGAGGAGGCGAAGGAGCTCCATGTCGGGGTCGTGCATCAGCCACCGCAGCGAGCTCGACCAGAAATCCCGGTAGACCGCCTCGTCGCCGCCGCGCGCCGCGTAGGGCAGCTTCCAGCGCCAGAGGGAATCGGTCAGCACCGCCATCGTCCTCCCCTCGCCGTACTCTCCGATTACTATGAGCGGCATCGGGCCGTATTCGTTTTGCGCCTGCGGGTTTTCGGCGAGGACTACTCCCCCGCCGCTAGCCCGCAGCGACCAGTTCTGGCCGTCGAGCTCGGGGAGGGAGTTCCAGAGTTCGCGGTTCTTCTCGGGGTCCGGGTCCCACTGGAAGATCGGGTGGGCGCTCCCCGCCTTCGTCAGACGGGGGCGGAAGGGCCCGTACCGCAGGAGGGAGCCCCCGAGGGCTCCGCCAAGTTCCACCGGCAGTATCTCTGTCAGCTTCGTCCCTTCGTACCCTCCGAGTCCGAAGGAGCGGTCGCCGCCGAGCATCGCGAAGCCGCCTCCGTCCTCCCGCACGAACTTTACGATGTTTTCGAGGTACTGAGGCGGCGCGTAGGGGCCGTAATCGAAATTGGCGTAAATCACCGCGTCGAAGGTGTGGAGTTCCTTCTCGAAAAGCTCCTGCGTGGGGAAGGGAATGAGCGAAAGCTCGCTTTCGGGAACCATCGACAGGTCGCGCGGGGTTCTGAGGATCAAAAAAGTTATCAGGTCCACCGAGGGGTCGGCGTTAAACCTGTCGCGCAGGAATTTCACGTCCCAGGTGGGGGTTCCGGCCACCAGAAGCACCCTCGTCTTGTCGCGGATGACCCCCACGGAAAACTGGGCGCTGTTGTTCTCCGCCGAATCCTCGCCGGGAACGGGCGAGAGTTCGAGCCTGTAGGCCTTCCTCCCCGTCCTCTTTGGGCCAAAAACGACTTTCGCCTCGTTTATGCCCTCTTTCAGTTCCACCTGCGTCGATTCGAGGAGGGTAGAGCCCTCATAGAGGGAGAGGCTGGTCTTTCCCGGCTTCAACCCCGAAAGGCCGATGCGGACGCGGACCTCCGCCGGGGTTCTGATGAAGGCGACCGGCGGGGTGTCCACCCCCTCTATCCATACGTCCCTGACATCTCCCCCGCTGAGGCCTACCGGGTAGACGGGTATGGAAATATCCGGGGGTTCGGTGTCTCTTGCGCGGTTCTCCCTGCCATCGGTGAGGAGAATTATACCGGCGATGCCGGGCCGCGAGCGCGCGACGCCCAGCAGGGTCGCCGAAAGGGGAGATTCCTGCTTCGCGAAACCTTCCGGGCCGAATTTAGCTTCCTTCGGCAGCGCGGGGGGCGGGTCGCCGAGGGTGAAGCGCTCGACGGCGTACCAGGGCTCAAGTTCCGAAAGGCCGCTTTCGTTCTTCCCCAGCCAGTCCAGAGCGGAGGCCGAAAGGGGGTTTTGCCCAAGCCCCATGCTGGCGGAGTCGTCGATGACCACCGCGAGGGGGGCTCGCTTTATCCTCGTGAGGTCGGTGTGGCGGGCGGGCCGCATCACTGCTATCACAGCGAGGAGGACGGCGAGCGAGCGGATGGCAATGAGCAGAACCCTTTGACCCGGCGGAAAACCGCGCGAGGAGGTAAACCCCGAAAACACGGCGAGGCCAAGCGCCGCGAAGGCCAGAGCGACGCCGGTAAAACTCGCGCCGAGAAATTCCCAGCCCGCCATCAGCGCTTTCTCCGCTTGAGGATGAAGGGGATGTGAACCTGATCCTTTTTGTAATTGCCCGTGAGGGCGTACATGGCGAGGTTAACCCCCAGCCGTATCGCCAGCTCGCGCTGACGCTCTCCTCCGGGAATGCAGGGGTTCGCGTAGCCGCCGAGCGGGTCGCCGTCCCACGCCCCCGCAAGGTCGTTATGGGTGAAGATTACCGGGGTCAGGTTCTCCCTCTCGATGCCGGTGAGCACCGGCCGGACTATCTTGCGACCGGGAGCCCCTGTGAGGAGGTAAAAGCTCTGGTAGACGGTGTGATCCGCCGGAAGGGGCTTCAAGGTCTCGCCGGGAAAGGCTTTTTCGAGCCACTTTTCGACGCCCCGAGCGAAGCCGGAGTTTTCGATGCCGGTGGCGTCGTCGAAGAGCACGAAGCCGCCGTGCTCCACGAAGCGGCGAAGCCAGAGCGCCGCCTGCTCTCCGGGGTCGGGAAAATCGCCGCGCCCGGCTATGCAGAGGAAGGGCAGGTTGAAAAGGCTCTCGTCCCCAGCCTCGACCTCTATCTTCCTCACGCCCGCCTCTATGCTGGTGCGTTTGCGAAGCTCCGCCATGAAGCGCGAAACCCCGTTGGGACTGGGGTCCCACGCTCCGGGATAGCGAAGCTGCGCCCACTGGAAGTAAGGGCGGGACTGCACCGGCTCCTCGCGCCCGCCCATCCCCGCGAAGGCCAGAGCGCCGTAACCCATCGAGAAGAGGAACTGCCGCCGCGTTATCGGCCTATCCATCGCTGCCCCTTCCCGCGAAGTCGAAGGCATCGCCACGCTTCCCGCTCTGCCAGCGGCCCGACAGAAGAGCCTCGAAGATCAGCGCCAGCAGGAGGAGAATGGCGACAATCGCCGAGACATCCCTTCGGCCCGCAGCCTTGCCCGCTCCTCCCTCGCCGATGGTGATACTTGCCGTACCGGCCGCCTTTTCAAGCTCCTCGGGGGAGATTTTTTCAAGGTCCGATTCGGCGGGGTCGATGCGGGCTACGAAACCCGCCACCGCGCGGCCGCCGCTTTCGACGAGGTGCGCCCCGGCTTCGGCCGGGATGAAGTCGGAGCCCCCCGGAACCAGAGAGGTCTTACCGCCGGACGGAGCGACCACAGTCACCGGCTCGCGGAGGGGAGAAAGGCTCCCCTGTCCTATGACGAGGTAGGGCGGAACCTCTCTTCGCAGCCGCCCGCCCGCGTAGAGGAGGAGCTTGTCCACGAAGGGAAGGAACTGGGGCTTGAGGCAAAGGTCCGACCAGTCGCGATCCACGGAGGCCGCCACGGTGACCAGCCTGCCCTTGCCTTCACCGCGCTCGACCACGAGGGGGGCCTGATCCAGAAGTCTGGCCAGCACGTTGGTCCCGCTGCCCGCTCCGACCTCCAGCAGCCAGTACTTTCTGGTGTGCGCTCCGGCGATGAGGGAAAGTTCGCCCTCGCCGAAGGGTTCGAGCGCCCCCGAAAACCCCTGCCTGTCCATCTCCTGATAGGGGGGGCGCAGCTTTCCCGCGCCGCCTGATACGGCTACGTCCCGAATCGGCGCGGCAAGGAGAGAAGCTAGTCCGCCGGGAGAGGAAGGGTCCTTTAGCGAATCCCCCGCGCTGACGATGAGCCCCATGCCTGAGCGAACCCTGGTGAGAATCAGGCTGGCCGCCGCCTCGGTAATAGCGCCGGGGTTTGCGAGCCACGCCACGTCGATGTCTTCAAGATCGCGCTCGGCGAGCTCCGGCAGGCGCACCTGCCGAAGGTCGAAACGCCCCTCCATCTTTCCGCCCGAGCCCAGAGCCCTCCTTAGGAAGACCGTCTCGTCCAGCAGCTCGAACCCCCTCGGGTCCCCGTTTATCAGAAGAACCTTCGTGGAGCCCCCCGAGGCGGCGACGAAGGGAAGGGAGTCGTCGGTTTCCAGGTCTCCGCCGGGCTCCGAAAACACCTCCACAACCTCCAGGGATTCCTTTATCTCCGGGCGAAAGAGCGCCTTTCCGTTTTCGACGAAGGCGGTCAGCTCCGTACCCGAACCCGTCCGGAGCCTTACCGTGCGCTCCGGAGGAGTCCCCTCGCCGCTGGAGCCGAGGGTCACCGAAAGCTCGTCGCCCCTCTGGACAACCTCGTCAATCCAGCCGTTTTTGGGATTCTTCCCGCCCACGTCGATAACTGTCACCGGCGCGCGCAAATTCTCCGCGCTCCCGATGCTCCTCCAGGCGTTTCGCTGCATGTCGGTGAGGACGACAATCTCCGCCCCTCCGCCGGAAGCGGCAAGCGCCGCGCCCCGCTCCAGCGCCCCGGCGAGCCCCGCGTCATCGTCGGCCGGAACCAGAGACTCAATCCGCCCCAGCGCCCCGGCGGGATCGGTAAAGGAATCGACCTCGTCGCCCTCTTTGGCCCTGGCCGTCGTGATTATGGCGAGACGGGCGGACTGCGTGGAGGAGCGGACGATCTTCTCCGCCTCCGCGACTGCCCTGCCGAGAGAACTTTCCCCGTTTTCCTTCGCCAGCATTGAGCGCGACACGTCCATGATTATGACGCGCCTCGCCGAGGAGCCCGCACCCGCCGTTTCGCACCCCGGCCCGGCGAAGAGCGCCGCCAAAAGCCCCATCACGGCGATTCTGGAGAGGAGGAGCAGGAGTCTTCGCAACCGCCACCTCGCCGCCGATTTCGCCATCGCCTTCTCCAGAAAGCGAAGGGTGGCGATCTTTATCACCCTCTTTCGCTTCCTGCCGAGGAGGTGTATGAGCACCGGCGCGGCGAGGGCGGCGAAGCCGAAGAGCAGTTCGGGGCGAAGCCAGCTAAAGGGCACGGCTGTCCTGCCTTTTGAGCGCCGCCGGCAAAAAGCGCCTCGCCTCTTCGATGTCCCGCAGGAAAACGTAGGGGAGCCCGGCCTCGTGAGCGCGTCCTGAGAGCTCGCGCACGAACGCTCTCAGCTCCTCCGCGTAGGCTTTCCGGAGCGCCGCCGGATCGGCGACGAGGAAGGAGGCGCTTTCTAGGTCCTCGAATCTTGTGGAATTCTCGAAGGGAAGGCCGGTTTCGTCCGGGTGCAGGAGATGGACGATGCGGGGATAAATCCCCCTCGCCTTCAGGGTGACGAAGGAGGAGAGGGTCTCGTCGCCCTCGTCCAGAAGGTCGCCCACCCAGACCAGCGCGGAGGGCTTGGGAAGCCGCTCGGCGCAGTACGCCAGGAGGGTGTCCTTTCCCGCGCTCCCGGCGGGGACCGTGGACGCAAGCACGTCCAGAAGCGAATCGAGCTGCGCCATCCCTCCCCTCGGCGGGATGAAGAAGGGCTCGGCGCCCGTTACGCAAAGGCCCACGGCGTCGCCCTGTCTCAGGAGCGCCGAGGAGATTGAGACGGCGATTCTGGCGGCTAGCTGGTACTTGGAACCCGTCAAAGTCCCCGAAGTTCCGCCGTAAGACATCGAACTGCTCGCATCCACGACGATAAGGGTCTTGGCCAGCCGCTCATCCTCGTACCTGCGCACGAAGTAGCGGTCGGACTTGGCGTAGACCCGCCAGTCGAGACTGCGGAGCTCGTCGCCGGGCATGTACTCCGTATGCTCGGAAAATTCGAGGCTCGACCCCCGAAGCCTGCTCCGGTGGATGCCGCGCACGGGAAAGGGCGTCGGCCTGCCGGGAAGCGGCGAGCGGCAGAGGGCCGCCAGAAGCTCGGCGTCGTAAAGGGATTCCCTGTCAAGCAACCGGCGTCTTCTCCATCACGGCTTTGATGACCTCCGCTACCGGGACGTTCTGGGCCTCGGCGCGGAAATTGAGCACTATTCTGTGGCTCAGGACCGGGGCGAGGAGAGCCTTCACGTCTTCGGGACCTGCGGCGTAGCGGCCGTCCAGAAGCGCCCTGGCCTTGGCTCCGAGGACGAGGTGCTGCGCGGCGCGCGGTCCCGCTCCCCAGGCCACCCACTCCCTTACCTTTTCGCTCGCCCCCTCGCCGGGGCGTGTCGCCCGGACGAGATTTACCGCGTACTCGACGGCCTTGTCGGCTATCGGCATCTTCGGGACGGCCTCCTGAAAGCGGGCTATCTCCCCGGGGCCGAGCACCTTCTGGACGCTCTGCGGCAAGCCGGAGGTGGTCTTTTTGACTATCTCTATCTCCTCCGCCATGTCGGGGTAGCCGACCTCTATGGAGAACATGAAGCGGTCGAGTTGCGCTTCGGGAAGGGGGTAGGTTCCTTCTTGCTCTATCGGGTTCTGGGTGGCGTAGACGAGGAAGGGCAGATCGAGTTTGTGGTCGGTCCCCCCGGCGCTCACCTTGTACTCCTGCATCGCCTGAAGGAGGGCGGCCTGAGTCTTCGGCGAGGTGCGGTTTATCTCGTCGGCGAGGAGAATGTTGGTGAAGATCGGCCCCTTGACGAACTTGAAGACCCTCCTGCCGGTAGCGTGGTCCTCCTCCAGAATCTCGGTGCCGGTGATGTCGGAGGGCATCAGATCGGGAGTGAACTGCACCCGGTTGAAGCCCAGGTCCAGAGCGTCGGCGAGGGTGTGGATGAGAAGGGTCTTCGCCAGCCCCGGAACGCCTATGAAAAGCCCGTGGCCGCGAGAAAAGAGCGAGATAAGGAGAAGCTCCACCACCTCTTTTTGCCCCACTATGACCTTTGAAAGCTCGGCAGTGACGCGCCCCCTGGCCTCTACGGCCTCGGCAACGAGTTTTCCGTCCACTTCTGTCGATTCGCTGCGGTTCATCCGGTTATCCTCATCTTGCCAATGCCCTCAGGGGTGCGGTTTTGCCGCTCCTTCAAAGGTCAGTATCTTCAAGAGTTTTAGCTGACGTTCGTACTCGGCTGTTTTGCCTGATTTTTTAGCCGCCTCGACAAGACCCATCCTGCCCGGCTCGTCGAAGGGGTTTATCTCCATGAGTTCCCCAAAGACTTCGTAAGCCTCGCCGTACCTTCCGAGTCCCATCAGCGCCTCGCCCTTTCTGGACCAGAGCACCCCGCGATCCTCGTAAATCCCTATCACTCCCTCGACCGCCGAAAGCGCCTTTTCGTATTCGCCCAGAGACAGCCTTCCGAGGGCGTATCTGGAGACGATGGAAGGGTTTTTCGGCGAGAGGCCGAACCCCTTTTCGTATTCCACAGCCGACGCCTTCATCCTTCCGCGCGAGCGCAGCATGTCGCCGAGGCGCGAGTAATCCTCCGCAACGGGGTCCAATATCCTGCCGGGTTCGAGGGCTCTTTCCCCGCCCTCGCCCCTAAGCTCGATGCCGAGCACCTCGATCTCGCTCTCCTGAGGAGGAAGGCTCCTGACCCACTCCTTCCACTCCTCCTCGAAGGAGGCGAAGGAGGAGCCCCACACCGCTTCCACGGCTTTCCGGTCGTCATCCCCCTTGCCGATGAGGCGCACAAGCTCCGGCAATCTTTCGGCTCCCTTCTTCTCCGCCAGAAACGCCATCATGGTGCTTACCTGCGCGAAGGCCAGGGAGGTGTCTTCCGCCGAGGGGAGCTTGGCCACCGAAGGGGACATCTTTTCGAGGGGAATCAGCGTCCCTTCCTTGAACCTCTTCGTGAGGAGGGCGAGGGCGAAGGGAGTCTCTCTTCCCGTGCGGCCGCGCCACGCCCCCTCGAAATGCCTGGCGAGCCCCTCGTGAATCCAGATCGGGGCCTTGCCCGCGCTCATCCGGAAGATGGCGAGGTGGACGTACTCATGGGCGAGGGTGTCAAGCCACCTGTAGCCCCAGACGGTCGAGCGGGGGCTCGCGATCATGATGCGGTTGAACTTGCAGAGCCCTACAGTCCCGCTGGTCTCCACCTCGGTCCTAGTAAGGGTCGAAACGGCGGTGAATTCCGGTATACCGGGGTAAATCTCTACGCGGACGATCCCCTCGGGAACGAAACCGAGTTCCTTTTCCAGCGCCTTTTGGGCCGCGTCGAGGGCTTCGAGGGCTTCGTCGGCCATGACCTCGTCGCGCGGGTTGTCCCAGTATACACGAAAACGCCCCTTCTCCCTCGATTTGAACTTCGCGGCGGAATCGCTCGTCACCTTCACGAGGTCTCTAAAGCTGTCTTCCAGCTTGTAATCGTCGAGAATCTTCAGGGCTTCGGAGTACCTTCCCTCGAAGAACCTGACGTGCGCGTCCAGAAGGTCGGTGGCGACCCCGGCTTTGCCCGCCTTTTTAAGAGAGTCAACGGCCTCCCTCGCCTCGGCGACCCTCCATTCCCCCAGAAGCTGGTTGCCCCTGTAGAAATCCACCGTTTCCCCCGAGACCCCGTAGACCTCGTTGGAAAGGGAACTTACCGGCAGGAGCGTGATTAGCGCGAGCACAAGGAAAAAGATCGACGTTACCCAAAAACTTCGCGATAAGAAACGGTTGCGCACCGATTCGCTTTTCTTGTCCCGGCGATGTCCCGAATCCTCCGGATATATAGCCGGAATAGTCGTTTTCTTTCTATCCCGGCTTTCTATTTCGGTGAAGGGCAAGGAGTCCGCAGGGCGCGCGGTCGCAGGCAGTAGCGTTACTACGCCAAGACCCGCGCCCGAGAAACGACGCGGTCCTTCGCCGAAAGAGGAAGCCAAAGGCCGGAAGCAGCCGCCACAGTGGTTCATTTTATGAGCCTTTCGTAATACCGCTCCACTTCCTCTTCGTAACCCTTGGGGAACTTGCCGCCGCGCATCTCCTTTAACACCTCTTCGCGGAAGCGCTTGAGCTCTGCGGCGTCCTTCTCGCCCGGTATCTCAACCCTGCTCTTGTCCACGGCGCGGCCTCCGCCGGGTTTTTTCCCGCCTCGGCCAGGCCCTTCCATCTCGCCGCCCATCCCCTCGCCCGCCTCCTCCATAGACTTGGCCAGCTCGGAGAGCTTTTCTATCGTCCCGCTCTGCTTCGGCATCGAGCCGAAGGGGTCGCCCTCGCCCATCTTCATGGAAGCTTCGCCGGAGGACTTTTTCGCTTCTCCGGCGATTCCCGGAAGATTGCCGCCGACGAAGGGTGTTTTTTTAGACAGTTCCGCAAGCTCGTTTTCCATTTCGCCGATGCGTTCGGAGAGAGATTTTTCCTTGCCGGAAAGCTCTTTTAGCTGCTTTTTGGACTCCTCGGGCACGAAATCCTTTCTCGAATCGAGCACCGACTGCAAATCTTTCTCCACCTCGGAAAGGGCCTTCTCCCCGTTCGCTCCCTTCTCGTCGATAGAGGTCTCGCGCTCGCTGTCGCCGGAGACCGCCTCCTTCGCCGCTTCCTTGAGGCCGCCGAGGTTCTCCTTCATCTGCCGCACGGACTCTCTGGCCTCGCCGAGGTTTTCTCTAAGCGCCCGCCGGGTCTGCCGCGAGGAGCCCGACACCTCGTTTAACTTCTTTATGGGCGTCTCCAGGGGCTTTTCGGGGTCCGGGGAGCGGTTCAGCTCCTCCGGTGGAATCTTCTGCAGTATCTCCCCCGCGCTCCTGTCGGCCTCGTTGATCCTCTTTTCCTGCAGGGCCAGAAAAGAGTCCTTTTTCTTCTCAAACTCGGCGAGGGCGTTCTTCGTGGCCTCGTCGGAGGCCTTGCGGGTCTCCCCCATAATCTTTTCCTGCTCGGCGAGAGCGGTTTTCGCCTTCTCGATCAGCTCTTTGAGCTTCTTCATCTCGGGCGACATCTCGCCCTCTCTGGACTTTTTGGCGGATTCCCCCATCTTGTCCATCATCTTCTGAATGTCGTTCATAATCTCTTCGGCGAGTTTGGCGGCTTTTTGGGTGTCTCCCGCCTTCAGCGCCTCGCGAAGCTCGGCCAGCTTCTGCGCCAGCCCGGTTTTCTGCATATCCTTCACCGCGTCGGAGTTTACGAAGGAATCCGGCATCTCTCCGTTTTTTGAAGCGAGCTTGTTCTGGAGCTCACGGAGGAGTTTTTCGATCTGGTCCACCGCCCTTGAAAGCTCCCTCGGGTCGTCGCCCTTTTGAAGCCTGTCGAAAAGATCTCTCTGGAGGGCCGCGAGCTCGTCGCCAAGGGTGAGCGCCTCGTCCATGCGCAGCCTCTTTATCAGGTCGTCGAGGAAGATTATGTCTCGCTCCAACTCGAAGACCAGAAGCGGCTCGGTCTTCTCGTCCTCCAGAAACTGCCCCAGCGTATCCCTTAGAGTCGCCTCTATCCCGGCGAGAGCTGTGGATTCGATGAACCCCTGCTCCATCCCCACGGCGACCCTTCCCATCAGCCCGTCGAGAAGCTTAAGGAGGTCCCCTGAGGTCTCGCGCAGCTTTTCCACCGTTTTGGCGTCCGGCGCGGGGTTTTCCAGCAGGTCTCCGAGGTGCGAGATCATCGCCTCCAGAAGGCGCTCTTCAAGCCCCTCGATTTCCGACTCCACCTTCCGGCGCGAAAGAAAGGTCAGGTAAACGGATTTGCTTGCCGCGATCTTGGGCCCCTGCACAGTATCCGAATCCTTCACCTCGACGCGAAGGTACGCGCCGTCGCCGAGTGTCGGATACGAAAGGGGCAGGAAGGAGAAGGTCCCCAGAGCCGTGGAGCCGGGCTTTACGGTTATCGGCAGGCGGACCTCCTCCGCTCCGGAAAGCACCAGTTCCGCGCTCTCCACCGAGAAGTCGTCGGTAGCAGTAAAGGCGACCAGGACCGCCTCGGTTCCGGCTATTTCGAGGTCGCCCGCGGGCTCCAGAAGCTCGACGGCGGGCTTTTCGTCCTCCAGAAGGGTGATCGTCCTCGCCCCGAAGGAGGAAGGGGCGGAGAGGCCGGACTTTTGGAAGGCGAGCGTGTAGACCCCTCCCTTCATCAGCGCCCAGCTCACGGTGAAAGCGTCTCCCGAGACGGCCAGGGGAATTTCCTCGCCGCCCGGCCCCTCGAAAACGCCGGAATCCACGGCGTAGGAGAGTTTTCCCGCCAGAGTGACCTTCGAGCCGGGGTAACCGCGCACCTCTCCGCCTACGCCTGCCTCCTTAAGCGGAGGAAGGCCGGTATAGGCCGGATACTCGACGGTCACGGAGAGATTGCCGACGGTCAGCTCGGGATTGGGGGCCTTGCCGGAGACCATGGCGAACCCGTCCCGGTAGCAGACCGGGCCGAAGTTGTAGAGAACGACCCAGAGAAGGGCGGTCCCGAGCATCGCGAGGGTCTTCGCGAGCGCTCCCCTGAGGGGAACGGCGGCTGAAACGTCAACCTTTTCAAGGGATTTTTCAGCCTTCTCAAGGTGGAGCTTCCGGAGTTCTTCGCTCGCCCCGCGCTCTTCCGCTCCCTCTTCTCCCCACGAGGAGAGGTCCGCGCCGGTGAGAAGGAGGTCGGCGAGATTCTTGTCGCCAAGGCCGATAAGGAGGGCTGTTTCGCCTGTCGAGCGGAGCGGCCGGGCTCTTTTCCATACCTTGAGCGCCGCGAAAACGCCGGTTATGGAGCCGAGAAGGAAGGCTACGGCGGCGGCGGTGTTCGCCCCTTTGCCGAACCAGCCGCAGAAGGGAAGCACCAGCGCAGGGAGGAGCGGCGCGACGGCGAGGAAGGTGAAGAGAGTCTCGATGATCCCGAGGACCATCAGCCTCTTTCGCGCGCCCTCGATTTTTTCGAGGAATTCCAAGGCGCGGCTCAAGGGTAGCTCTCCAGCACAGGTTCGCCGTAATAGACTTCCTTGAGCAAAAGCCCCTGCGGGGGAGCGGTGTCTCCCGCCCTCTTGCGGTCTTTACTCTCGATGATTCCGGGGACGGCGGAGGGTTCCAGCCGCCCGAGCCCCGCTTCCACCAGCGTTCCGGAGATGATCCTCACCATGTGGCGCAGAAAGCCGGAGCCGGTGACCTCTATTTCGATTATATCGCCTTGCCTTTCGACAGTAAGGGAGGTTATTTCGCGAAAGGCGTGGGGGGCGTCGCAACCGGTGGAGCGGAAAGCCTCGAAATCGTGGGCTCCGACGAGAAACTCTCCGGCCTTCGCCATCGCCCTGTCGTCGAGGGGCTTTCGGACCTGCCAGGTAAAGCGCCGCTGCAGCGCCGAGGCGATCTGCGAGTTATAGATTCTGTAGAGGTAGGTCTTGCCGAGGGCGCACCTTCTTGAGTCGAACTCCTCCCCCACCAGGTCAGCCCGCCAGACGGAAATATCCCGTGGCAGAAGGGAATTGAGGCCGTGAACGAACCCTTTGAGGGGAATATCCCTGGAGGTATGGAAATTGGCCGTCTGACCCCGCGAGTGGACGCCCGCGTCGGTACGGCCGGAAGCCTTGAGCTTTATCTCCTCGCCGGTCATGAGGCAAAGCGCGCCCTCCATGAGCTCCTGTATGGAGACTCCGTTGGGCTGGTACTGCCAGCCTACGTAATCGGTACCCTCATATTCGATGAGAAGCCGGATATTTCTCAAACCATGCCAGACTCCGCGCGGCGGCGGACGAAAAGAGGACGAGGCTGTCCGGAGGCGGCGGGAAACAAAAGAGGCTTTGCCGCCTGTCATCGGACGGCCCGACCGCCTGCCGGGTTTACGCTTTCCCCGAAAAAGAATAAAATTATCAAAACCTTGCGGCAGCGGCAAGGGCCGTGCTTGTAAACCCTTTAAAAAGGCGGTAACTTCCAGGTGTCCGCCGCAGGGCGCTTAACCCAAGGACCACGGAGCGACTATGGAAATTGGAATCTTCGGCCTCCCCCTCTCGGGAAAGACGACCCTCTTCAACCTCCTGACCAGCTCCCACGCCGAAACGGGGTATTCCTCCTCCAAAAAGAAGGCCAACGTGGGGATGAGCAGGGTTCCCGACCCACGCCTCGACAGGCTTAGCGAGATATGGTCGCCGAAGAAGACAACCTACACCACCGTCCGCTACGTAGACGTGGCGGGCGAAAAGGGGCTCTCCCCGGAGATTCTCGCCGCGCTGAAGACCACCGACGAACTCCTCATTGTGGTGAGGGATTTCAAGAGCGACGCCGTGCCCCACCCCGAAGATACCATAAATCCCCTCCGCGACGTTGAGATTCTCTCCTCCGAGTTGCTCCTTTCCGACCTCATCATCATCGAAGCGCGGCTAGAGCGCATCGTAAAATCCATGAAGGGCAAAGTCACCGACGAAGTAATCCGCGAAAAGGAACTGCTGGAGAAGCTCAAGGCGCTGCTCGAAGAGGAAAAGCCCCTTCGCGACGTGGAACTTACCGAAGACGAAAAGAGGACGATAAAGGGGTTTCAGTTCCTCACCCAAAAGCCCCTCATAATCGCCCTGAATCTGGGCGAGAACGAGATTTCCTCCGCCGACGCCAAGGTCGCGGAACTGGCGAAAAAGATCGCCTCTCCGGGGGTCGCCGTAACCCACCTTTGCGCCACCATCGAGCAGGAGATAACCGAACTCTCCCCCGAGGACGCCAAAGTTTTCCTCGGCGACCTCGGCATAACCGAGAGCGCCACCGACAGGATAATCCGCACCTCTTACGGCCTTCTGGGGCTGATCAGCTTTTTCACGATGGGCGAGGACGAGTGCAGGGCGTGGACGGTGAGAAAGGGCGCGAAAGCCCCGCAGGCCGCGGGGGTCATCCACTCCGACCTCGAACGCGGGTTCATACGCGCCGAGGTGGTCTCGTACGACGACTTCGTCCGCGAAGGCTCCTACGCCCACTGCCGGGAAAAGGGTCTTCTCCGGGTCGAGGGCAAGGATTACGTGGTCAAGGACGGCGACATTCTGAACATCAGATTCAGCGTCTAGGGGGGTTGCCGTGGAGATAAATTTCCGCCTCACCAAAGGGCAGTTCATTGCGCTGGCAGCTGCCGTAGTCTGTTTTTTCGCCGTCTACCACCTGCTTCTCAACAACTCCGTGGAGGAAGGAAAAGAGCACTTCCGCAAATACCTCGTCACGGATTGCAAATCGAAGCTCGATCTTCCGGAGCCCGGCGAAGTGGACGAGGAGAGCGGCCAAAAGCTGGTCGAAGACATACAGGCCTGCGACAGTATTCAGATAGACGACATTTCCGCCAACGGAGGTGTGCTCCTCAGCGTTTCGGTGCGGGTCGAGCTGGACGACGACGGCTACATACCCAATGGGGAGAAAGTCCGTTACCTGGCCATGAGCAAATCCATGGTCTTCCCCTTCACCACCTTCAAAATCATCTCCGGCAACTGGAACGAATACCTCTACCGCCGCACGAACGCCTTCTTCTATTACGCAAGGCTCTAGTTGGGGCAGGATAGTCATGCAGATCCTTTGAACGCAGCAAAAGTGGCGTAGGGTGTGTTAGCCGCGAAGCGGCGTAACGCACCACAATATGTGTGCTTGGCACCTTTACAGTTGCGGGGCTTGGCGCGCCCCGCACCCGCGCCCCACTTTTTGCCGAAAAAGTGGGGCAAACTCGGCCCGGGAGGTTCCGCTCGCTCTACGAGCGACCGGTCGTTGCGGCGGGGGCGTGAGGGGGCACCCGTTCGCTTGCGCTCACTAAGACCCTCCCGCCGCCCTTTCCGCCTTAAGCTCCCTGCGTCACCTACGGGCCACGAAGAAGACGAAGTGATGGCTCGTCCAAAAACGAGATCATGAAATGTTTTTGGACTCGAAGGTAGATTTTTTACACGTATGCATTTTTTGAATAGTTGTAGACAAATTACCTTCGAGCACACGAGCTAAAATATCCTTGCTCGTGTGCGAGCCATCCTTTCGTTCCCCCTCGGGGCCCGTACGCGGCAGAGCGAGTGGAGGCGTCGGGCCGGCGCGGGGTCTTAACGGAGCGAAGCGAAGTGGGTGCCCCGTACGGCCCAGCCGGAACGAAGTGGTCGCGCTCTTTTGAGCGCGAGCGACGGGTCCGGGCTGAGTTTTGGGCCACCTTTTGCTCACTCAAAAGGTGGCTTGGGGCGCGGGGCGGACAGCCCCGCAAGCTGTAAACAGGCGGGCCGAGCCCGCCCTACCGTTTAACTATCTACTTATTTTAGGGTTTTATCACCCTCTCCTCAAAAAATCCCCCGTATTCACAACATTCCGGCGCGGGCAGCAGCCAGCCGGGAGTTTAAAGGTGGCACTGGTCGCAGAGCGCGTTGTCTTCGAGCGGAAGGCGAAGGAAAGAGCCGTTTAGCGTTGCGAGATGGTTTGTATGGCAGGTCACGCACTGGAGATAGCGGTCCTGGCACAAAACCAGCCCCTCGGGGAACTTGAAACTCGTCCCCGGATGCGCATCGACCCCCAATTCGGCTTTTTTCATATCGGCTCCGAGGGGATGGATAGTCTGGTAGAGGCAGGTGCCGTAGGAATCGACGTCAACGCCTTCGCTGCTTACCCGGTCGATGAATTTTTGCATCTCTTCGGAATTCGGGAAGAGATAGGGAGTCGGTCTGTTGTTTGCCTGAAGCTGTTCCAGAGACAGACCTTCAAAGCAAGGGTCCCAGTTGTGGCAGGACATGCAGTAGCCATCCAGCGATTCCTGGCTGTTTTCGTTCAGGGCCAGCACGACGGGCTCATTCGATTTGGTCCCGACCACCTTTACCGCCATCAGGTTTCCGGCGGAGGCGGAGAGGGCGTAAAAAGTCGTGAAGGTTCTCACCTCCCTGCACTCTGCGCGGTTTCCGTCCTTGCTGAGGCAGGACACCTTTATCGCTATGGGGCGGTTTTTTTGTAAATCGCGGAAGACAAAACCGCCGTTCTCGTCGGCTTGCGTCAGCGAATCGCCGATGCTTACCTGCGCTCCAGGAACAGGCGCGCCGGAATTATCGACGACCTTACCCCTCAAATCCATTACCTCGCCTGCAAAGGCGATTCGGGGCGACGCCAAAAGCACGCAGGCAAGAGCAAAAAGCGCAACGTGAGCAAGGGCAGACGTTTTCATGGCTCTCCTCCACCCTGCCGCTCATAAGTTTAAAACCCTTCAATTCCGATAAGGTTATCCGAAGCGCAAACAGCCCGTTCAGGCTAGTATCTGCGCCTCCATCGGTGCGAGACTCACCTCCACGGTGTGAAAATCTCCCCTTTGCACCGTCATTTTCGGCCCCGGCCTCGACCCCTCGCTTGAAAAGAGGCACTGCCAGCTTCTGCCGAAGGGATGGAGATTTCTGTCAACCACGACGTGAACGCTTGCCGGTTCGGCGGTTTCGCAGCAGGTGTTGGCCACAACGAGGATTTCGCGGCCGTTCAATATCCGCGAGAAGGCTATTACCCCGCCTTTATAGGGAGAGTAGCCGAAATCGATCCCGTTGCCGCTCACTTTGCGGAAATACTGGCGGCCGTAGCGGAGCGCCGGGTAGAGTTTCCGCATCTTCGTGAGTTCCTTTATCTGCTTGTACAGCTCATGGCCCTCCTGGAACGCCCCCTCAGTGCCCCAGAACGCCTCCCTGACGTATTCGCGGGTGTCTCCGCGGCCGGATAGGCCGTTTTCTGTGCCGTAGTAGATACAGGGAATGCCCTGCATCGTCATCAGGCAGGTGAGCGCCACCTTTGTCTGCCCCTCCCAGCCGGGATTGTGGAAGCGCTCGTTCAGGTCGTGGTTGTCGAGGAAGGTCACGTAGTGGCCTCCCGCCTCGCCGTGGGAGCTTACTATCTTCTTGAGGGTCTCCCTGCGGTTGTCGAAATGCGCCGCAAGCTGCGCCGGGGGGGCGAACCCCTTGCACACGTCCCACAGCCGCCTGCGCATGGGGAAGTCTATCGCGGCGTCCACGCCGATAATATCGTCCCCCTTTGTCGTATCCCTTCCGACGAACCTGGCGATCTTCGCCTCGTCGTCGTCCTGCCAGACCTCGCCGAAGGTGAAGAAGTTGGTCTTCCCTATAGAAAGGGCGTATTCGCGCATGGCGTTGCCGAAGGTGCGGGCGAAATCCTCCTCGACGTACTGGAGGGTGTCGATCCGGTAGCCGTCGATGTCGAATTTGGCGATGAAATACTGGTAAATACGGATGAGTGCGTTTCGCAGGCGGTACTCCTGAGTGCCTCCTTCGACGTACCCGGTGTCGAACTCCTTCAGGCTGCCGAAATCGCCTTCCGTTATCGCTCCGCTCTCGTCGACTTTGCCGCGTCTGCGGAAAAAGCAGTTGCACTGGAGCTCTTCGGGCCAGATGCCCTCGTCGGGAGTGAGGTTCTGAAGCTTTTCTATCTCTTCCCACTCCTTTTGCGCCACTCCCTGGCCGTCCTTCCACCTTATGGAGTACTGCCCCGCCTTGTTGAAGGGGGCCTCGTCTCCCATTCCCTCGTAGCTAAAGAGGTTTCCCGCGTGGTTGAGGACGATGTCGAGGATGACGCTCATGCCCTTCGCATGGGCGGCGTCCACCAGAGCGCGGAATTCCCTGTCGGCGATTGCGGGATTTTTCGCCGCCGCTTCCGGGTCTGAGCAAAAGCGCGGTTCTATGTGGAGAAAATCGTAAGCTGCGTAGCCTCCCCAGAACTTGTCGAACCACGGGGGGTTGGCAGTGACCGGCGAAAGCCAGATCGCTCCCGCTCCGAGCTTCTTGATGTAGTCGAGGCGCTTTTCAATCCCCGCGAAATTACCGCCCTGGTATTTTTCGCAGGGCTCGAAGAAGCGGGGCGGAGAGGAAGGATTGTCGAAGCGGTCTACGAGGATGAAATAAATCCAGTTGTCCCGCCAGTCGCCCGGACAGGCGTGGGTAGCGGGAGCCCTGGAGGCATTTTTAGCTCCAACCGGAGTCTCCCAAGCCTCAATTGCGCTTACAACTTCAGGATCGTAAAGAGAATTCATCTCGGCATACTCCCTCGCGTCGCCCATTGTCCGAAGAGAATGAAAGGGTAGCCCCCCCATCGCTAATAACTAGTACCGGTGGCCCAAATGTCAAGGCGAAGCGGGTTTTTTTCAGAAGAACGGAGAAACAAAAAAACCCGCGCTTGCGACGCGGGTTTTTTGCGGAAAAAGGGTCGCTCAGTTGACCTTCAGCTCGACGCCCTTCGATATCGCTTCCGGCTTTTTCGGAAGCATGACGACAAGGACGCCGTCCTCCATTTTGGCGGTCGCTTTTGAGGCGTCCACCGTTCCGGGCAGGGGCAGGGTGCGCTCGAAGTAGCCCTGATAGGTCTCCCTGAGGTGGTAGCGCTCCTCCTTCTTCTCTTTTTCTTCCTTCTGCTCGCCTCTTATGGTTATGGAGTCTTCCCGGACGGAGATGGTCACATGGTCCTTCGATATCCCCGGCATTTCGGCTTTAACCATGAAGCCGGTATCGGTTTCGGTAAGGTCCACGGCGGGCATGATCATCCCCTTTTCCGACAGCTCGGCGACCCAGCCGGCAGGCCTCTCGATGATTCCCCTGCCGAAGGGGTCGAAACCGAGCATGAAGTCGTCGAAAAGCCGGTCGACCTCGTTCCGGAGAGAACGCACGGGGGTGACGCTTTTAGGGGAGAGAAATTTTCCGATAGCCATGTTCAATCCTCCTCGCCCGTCAGGGCTGCTTGATTTCCCCCTTCGGAATTTAAAATTAATCAGAGTTTTTGGGCTGTCAAGGCGGACTTTCGCCACAAAAAAACCGCCGGTATTTCCGGCGGTTTTCAGGGCTTGCATAAAGGTGACGGGGCCTTTTTAGTAGCGGTTCGCGCTTCCCAGTACGTTCATGTTCTTATGCTTCAAGACTTCGACGAGGGCCGACCTCGCCGCGCCGATGTACTTTCTCGGATCGAACTCCCTGGGATTTTCTTTCAGGTATTTGCGGATTACGGCTGTCATGGCGAGCCTGCCGTCGGAGTCGATGTTTATCTTGCAGACCGCGCTCGCGGCCGCGCGGCGAAGCTGTTCTTCGGGCACTCCGAGCGCCCCGGCGAGATCGCCGCCGAAATCGTTTATCATCTTTACGTACTCGGGCATGACGCTCGACGCGCCGTGGAGGACAATGGGGAAACCGGGGAGGCGCTTTTCGATCTCTTCGAGGATGTCGAAGCGCAGCGGGGGAATCTCCGCCTGGCTCTTTACCTTGAATTTGAACGCGCCGTGACTGGTGCCGATGGAGATGGCGAGGCTGTCCACCTTCGTGCGCCCGACAAAATCCTCAACCTGCTCGGGGTGGGTGTAGTGGCTCTCCTCGGAGGAAACGTGCTCCTCGATCCCGGCTAGGACCCCCAGTTCGCCCTCGACGGTGACGTCGCGGGGGCGGGCGTACTCGACGACCTTTCTGGTGAGTGCTATGTTGTCTTCGTAGGAGAGCGAGGAGCCGTCGATCATCACCGAGGAAAAGCCGCTCTCGATGCAGGAGACGCAAAGCTCGTAACTGTCGCCGTGGTCGAGGTGAAGGCAGACCGGTATGCTGCTGCCCATCGCTTTCGCCATCTCGACCGCTCCCGCCGCCATGTGGCGAAGGAGTATCTCGTTGGCGTAGTTGCGCGCCCCTTTCGAGACCTGGATGATGACGGGGCTCTGGGTCTGCGCGCAGGCGGTGATAATCGCCTGGAGCTGCTCCATGTTGTTGAAATTGTAGGCGGGAACGGCGTATTTGCCCTCCATCGCCCTCTTGAACATCTCGCGGGTGTTGAAAAGCCCCAGAGTTTTGTAATCGACGGACATGGAAACCCTCCTTTTGCAGTATAATGCTCAAAAGAATAATTCATGCATTTTACCCCAACGCGGCGCTTTTAACCACCTGTGAGCCGCATCAAATAAATTCTAGTTTTAAAAGGGCGTAACGGTAAGAGGCATGGAAATAATATTTTTGACACAATTGTCAGAACTTTAAATTCCAAAGCTGCATAATTGTATCAAAAACCACCCTCTGCAATCGCAACATCACGTAATAACTGGCTTTTATATTTTGGCACCAAAGTTGCGTGTCAATTAGCAGGTATTGCTGCCAACTTCGCGACGGAGGAAAAAGGATGAAAAAGATTGAGGCTGTGATACGGCCCGCGAATCTCGAAGCCACCGTCTTCGCCCTGCGGGAGGCCGGGTTCAGATGTTTTTCGGTCACCGAAACGAGGGGCTACTGCAACGGCAAGCGGAAGATAGCGCACGCCGGAGGCGAGGAGTTTGAAATAAACTTCTTTGAAAAGGTTAAAATCGAGCTCGTGCTGGACGATTCTCTCGCCGAAAAGGCCATCGAGGTCATAACCGTCGCCGGTTACACCGGGAAGTCGGGAGACGGGATGATCTTCGTTCTCCCCGTGGACGAGGCGGTACAGATAAAGAGCGGCGAACGGGGAGTATCAGCACTTTAACCTAAGAGGCTGTTTAAAAAACGTCGAGAGAAGGCGGGGCTCGCAACAGTTTTTCAACAGCCGACTAAACAAAAAAACGGGCTCCCTCGGGAACCCGTTTTTCGCTTTTGGATTTTGGTTTTAGTTGCGGACGTTCGAGGCCTGGAGGCCCTTGGGGCCGTTCACCAGGTCAAACTCCACAGCCTGCCCCTCGCTGAGAGTCTTGAAACCATCCATCGTGATTGCGGAGAAGTGGACGAAAACGTCCGGCCCGTCTTCCTGAGAGATAAATCCGAAACCCTTCTGATCGTTGAACCATTTCACTATTCCCTTAGCCACGGCGTACCTCCTTTTGCAAAAGCCATGGGTAAGTCCTGCATACTACCTGCGCCGTTTTAAACGACGCATTGTACTTCGGGCTTACTTACATAAACGCCCGCTTCGGCGGGCGGCAACATGAGTAAAACGCGGTTTAATTCCCGAGGTAGATACTAATTCACCGGCGAGCCGAAATCAAACGAAAATATCGGGCGAGGCAGTAGCGGCGCTACGGCGAAGACATGACGACGCCGGGGAGCGAAAGGACGCGCCGGACCCTACTTCCAGTGAATGCAATGCACCGGGCATACGTCGATGGCCGCCTCGATCTCACTTTCCGTCGCCCCGTTCTGATTGTACACCTCGGATTTGTCGTTCTCGTCGAACCTAAAGACGCTGGGACACTCGTCGATGCAGGCCCCGCAGCTTATGCACACCTCTTTGTCCACCCAGAGTATTCTTGCCATCGCTTTTCTCCCTTACTCAAAGCGAGATTTATTTGAATAAACATTACCTCACAGGAAAAGGTTACCGTCGTCCACGCAGGGCGCAAGAAAGGCTGACGGATAAACTCGCGGCTAGGCCGTGCGGAATTCCGGTATTTGGCTATTGTTGGACACAGTCTACATTTTGCGGATCGGTAAAGAGGTTTCTGACGAATGAAACCGGCGAAAAATCGGTAATGCAATTGTATTCAAGACTTAAATAATCCGGGCGAATTTTGGACAAGGGCGCGACGTCTTCGATAAGGTTGTGTGCAAGATACAGACTGCCCAGATTATGGAGCCCGGAAAGAGGCGACAGGTCTGATATCTGATTGTTCTCCAGCGTGAGGGACGTTAAAGAAGTCAAATTTGAAAACGAGGACAAATCCGTGATGCCGTTGTCGCTCGCGTCCAGCACTTGTAATCCATGAAGGTAGCCGATGTCGGCGAGCAGGGAAAAATCGGTGACCCTGCATGACTTCAGCTTGATTATCGTCAGGATTGGCTTAGGCGTACCTGCGAGCGGCGACAGGCTTGTAAGCGGGTTTCCATTCAGTTCGAGGAGTTGAAGCCTGGACATTCCGCCAAGCGGGGTAATGTCTGCTATCTGGTTATTGCCCAGATAGAGTCTTTCCATCGAGGTCATATTCGCCAGCGGCGACAGGTCGGTTACGAGGTTGTCGTTAATTCTTAGATATTCAAGATACTTGAACCTCGCAAGCGAAGACAGATCCGAAATACGGTTGTAAGCAGCGCTCAGCCCCAGCAGAAAGGGCATTTCGCCCAGCGGCTCCAAGCTAAGGTTTAGGCCATCGAGACTCAGCATCACCAGAGGCAGCCCCTGAAGAGGAGCTAGGCTCATTATAGGGTTGTAGCCAAGGTCAATGTTTTTCAGTTTTGGAATTCTGCTCACGGGAGTGAGATCGGAGATCAGGTTATTTGAGAGCCTGATTTCGCCAAGACTGACTATTCCGCACGCCGGTGAAAGGTCCGTGACCCGATTGTAGGAGAGGTCTACCTTGAGAAGAAGGGGAAGTCCTTGCAGCGGGGCCAAGTCCGAGATGTTGTTGTGGCTGAGCCATAAAATCCCTGCCTCCGGCAGACCGGGCCCGGAAGGAAGGGCTTCGATCTGGTTGTACGACACATTGAGCATCCGGAGCTTCGGCAATTGCCATATCGGCCCGAGGTCAGTGATCCTGTTATTTTTAGCAGCAATAAACCACAGTGCAGGAAGACCGGCAAGAGGGGACAGATCACTTATATCGTTGTTGCTCAGTTCCACGTAACCCAACTCTTTTATCCCGGAAAGCGCGGCAATGTCGGATATGTTGGCTTTTTCGAGATACAACCTTTCAAGATGCGTTCGCGAAAGCGGGGTTATGTCCGTGATGGGGTTTGAGGAAAGCCCCAGTTCTTTCAAGGATGTATTTCCAGCCAGGGGCGAGATGTCGGCTATCCTGTTCCCTCCGAGAAGAAGGTTCTCGATGGGGCACAAAGCTAAAGGGGATATGTCGGTTATAAGGTTGTCTCCCAAATCGAGATATTTGTATCCCGTGCCATATAGCCCATCTCCTACTCTTTTCTGAAGTGGGGATATGTCTACAATCCTGTTTTGTCGCAACTCAAGATTGGTTAGTTGATTGCCCGCCAGAGGAGAGATGTCCGTAATCATGTTGCCATTCAATTTCACGTCACCCAAGCTGGACAAGTGCAAGGGAGGCAAATCGGTGATCCGGTTATTTCTGAGATAGAGATTTTTAAGGGTAACAAAGTCCGAAAGCGATTCGACCCGGCTAATGTTGTTATTGTCCAGCCAAATGGTAATGAGGGAAGGCAACTCGCGTAGCGATAGAACTTCAACCTTGTTGTGTGATGCGGCAATTTCGGATAAAAATTGTAACCCGTATACAGGAGACAGGTCCTTTACCTGATTTTCTTCAATACCAAGACTAATTAAATTGTCCAATCCGGAGACGGTGGAGATATCAGTTATCTTATTCTGGCGCAGTTCAAGCCATTTAAGAAACTTCATACCTGAGAGCGCGGAAATATCTACTATATCGTTGCCCCAAAGACACAGGTATTCAAGAGAGGTCAGCCCGCTCAAAGGCGAGAGGTCTTCAATTTTGTTATACCAGATGCTGAGGAACTTCAGATTCTCCAGCCCCGCGAGGGGGGAAAGATCCGTGATTTCGCCGCCACCTATGATCAACAGTTTATGCAGAGAGGGAATTTTTGAAAGGGGGTGCAAGTCATTTAACTTACCGTAATAAATGGACAATACGCCAAGCCCGGACAATTGCTCCAGTCCGTCGAGAGAATTTATCCCAACTTCAGAGCAATAAAGCTCCGTCAAGCCTGCAAGAGCCTCAGTGCTTGTATCTCCGCGGGTAGCTTTCATTACGCATGCGTCGAGGTTTGGGTCCGGGAAGTGGCCGCTGACGATTGGCGGAGGTTCAGGATTACCCAATTCTCTTACGAAATATTCGCTTGCAATCGAGGAATCGGCCATTCCGCTTTTTGCGGCAATGGCCTTTACGGTAGTTGTGGAGCTTACAAATATTACGTCTTGGAACACGGCCGATGCGGTTGTTGGATTCGTGCCGTCGGTGGTGTAATAGACCGACGAACCCGGGGTAGCGCTGGTTATTCTTACGGATACCCCCTCGTCGTAAAAATGCACTGGTCCAGGCTCTTCGGAAGGATCAATAACCGGGGTGGCAACCTTGTCCATGCCGGCTGTGGTGAAGGTCAGCACTTTGTCGGAAGACAGATGGTTCCCGGCGATGTCACTCACCCCTGTAGTCACCCTCGCGGTGTAACCGGTTGAATAGGCCAGAGGCTGGCCGGGGGTAAAGGTCGCCTTCTTTGTGTTTGCGTCGTAGCTTACAACTCCAGGAACCGGGTTTGACCCGATTACGAGGGTGAAGGCGGAAGAGTTTATGGTGGAACCATCCATCGCCTCGTTGAAGGCTATGATGACGCTGCTCTTCACATCTATATTATATTCGTTGGGGATCAGGTTGACAAAACGGACAAGCGGGGGTTCGTGGTCGGCATCGTCATTTATGATAGTTACTGAGGAACTGCAGGTGCTGCCCGAAGTATCCGTCACAGTGACGGACAGTTCGTTCGCACCCGATTGAAGAGGTATCTCGCCGGAGGCGAAAAAGGAATTGACCGTTGCTTTGCAGACGCCGCTTTCACCTCGGCCGGTAGACCATTTTATTTCCTGAACCCCATCCGGGTCCGTCGCGGTTCCGGTTAAAATAAAGCTGCTGCTCTTCAATACTGTAAAGGGACTTTGGGGAGGCCAGCTGAAAACTATCTCCGTGGCACCCGTATCGGTAGGTTTGCCCAGTGAATCCTGGGTTTCAATGTCCGGGGGCAAGTAGCTCTTGCCGCCTTCGACGCCGGTGCAGCCTGCGGCAATGATAAACAGAGCCAGAGAAACAAGCATGAAAACGATAGATCGATTGCCAGCCATGATGACTACCCTCCAAAAATTAATTTTTGGCCGCCGAAACATTGGGCTTCCTTAAGCGGACAACTATGGTCTTTTTTTTAAGCAATCACGCTAAACTTCTTTCTGCATACAAGCGCCAAAAAATAACTCAATACCTTACTCGTATCATTTTTTGGTGGATATTACAAGGAAAGCAATACCTTTAAGGGCTGCTTTTTTATGCTTAATATTATATGGGACATCATTAACCTAGGGATGCATTAAAGTTCACATGAAAGGGCACCTCCGATAAATGCAACTACTTGTTTTGCCGCTCTACGCAACTCAGTACCACTTCATCTCCCGCACTTCAATATTCTTGTCCTTCGATACCAGCTCCCTGAACTTCGCGATATTGCTCATGCCGTCCTTGCCGCGGTAGTGGTACGGAATGACGACTTTCGGCTTTACGGCGAGGACAAGCGAGGAGGCCTGCTCGACGCTCATGGTGTAGGGAAGGTTCATGCAGACGAAGGCGTAGTCTATCTTTTTGAGCGCGCGAGCCTCGGGGGTATCCTCGGTATCGCCGGAGATATATATCCGCTTTCCTTCCAGCGTTATCACGTAGCCGTTGTCGCGCCCTCTGGGATGAAACTCCTTCTTTTCCGGGCTGGTGTTGTAGGCGGGGACGGCCTCGATAGTTATCGTACCGGCCTTTACCGTCTCGCCGTTCTGAATCACCTCGCCGAAGCCGAGCTTGTCGATTACGGACTTCGGGCCGTAGACCTCGGCCCCGCGCATCCGAAGGGAGGTCAGGAGCTCGGGAACGAAATGATCGTAGTGTCCGTGGGTTATGAGAACCACCGCCTGCGGGCTCTGCCCGGCGTAGGAGGCGATGTCTCCGGTGGGATCGACGTAGATCACCTTTCCCTGCGCCTGTATGACGACGCTCGCGTGGGTTACCGGGGAAAAGGTTATCTTCTCGGCGGCCTCCGAAAGGGGCGCGAAAAACATCAGAAGAAGGATCATGGCTGCGATACCGATGATCGTGCTCATGGGACGCCTCCTGGAATGCTGGATACTTTGCCTCCCGGCAGCTTCACCGTACATTTTAGCGCAAAACCTCCCTGTTGCAGAAAAGGCGGTCCAATACGTTCCGCCGCCTAGTCTGGATTCCTTTACTTGAACTGGGCCAGAAAAGCCTTCGTAGAGCGGTCGTAGGTGCGCTCGGCCTCGGGGGTGAAGTAGCAGGCGACCATCTGGCCCTTCGCCCGGTGGTAGGCGACGCACTTGCAGCAGACTCCCCGCTTGTCGCAGGAGGTGTAGGTGCAGGGGCAGTCCTTCAGGTTTTTGTCTTTAGTACACTCCATTTTAATCCCCAAAAGGCTGTCGAAAAACGTCGAGAGAAGCCCCGGTTTCAAGGAGACGCGGAGCGAGAAGCGAGACATAACCGTTTGTTAGGCGAGCGCCCGAGCGAGCATGCGACGCAGAAAACACAGGCTCGCAACAGTTTTTAACAGCCTTTAGTCCTGAATCCTGAAAAGATCGTCAAGATCCGATTCCTCGATGAGAGGGCCGGTCAGGTCGCCGGGGCGTACGAATTCGCTGGTGAGCTTTCTCTTTTTGCCCGCCAGCTCCTGAATTTTCTCCTCGACGGAGTTCTTGGCTATCATCTTGTAGGAGAAGACCGTCCTCGTCTGCCCTATCCGGTGGGCGCGGTCGGCGGCCTGCTCTTCGACGGCGGGGTTCCACCACGGGTCGAAGAGAATTACGTAATCCGCTCCGGTGAGGTTGAGGCCGGTGCCGCCCGCCTTAAGACTGACGAGAAAGGCCTTGACCGATTCGTCTTCCTGAAACCTTCTCACGCGGGTTTCGCGGTCGCGGGTGCGGCCGTCGAGATAGAGGTGGCTTATGCCCGCCTCCTCGAACCAGGCGCGGAGAATCTTGAGCACCTGCACGAACTGGCTGTAGACCAGTATCTTATGTCCCTCTGCTACTACCTCGGTGACGAAATCGCAGAACTGGTCGAATTTGGCCGAGCCGACCCCCGCGCCGACCCCGCCGGGGATTACCGCCGGGTGGCAGCAGACCTGCCGGAGGCGCAAAAGCACGTCGAGCACGCAGTTTCTCGCCTTTGAGAAGCCCGTCTCTTCGACGGCGCGGAAGACCTTCTCCCTCCCCGCCAGAAGCAGGGAGCGGTAGAGCTTCGCCTGCGCCGGGGTGAACTCGCTGTAGAGGAGGTTCTCGATCTTCTCGGGCAGCTCAGGCGCTACCTCGGGCTTTAGCCTTCGGAGGATGAAGGGGCGTATCTTGCTCCGCAGCGCTCCGGCGGCGCTCTCGTCGCCCTTCGCGATGGGCTTGAGGTAATGCTCGGTGAAGTGCCGCTCGGAGCCGAGAAGCTCCGGCATGAGAAAACAGAACTGGCTCCACAGCTCGCCGAGATTGTTTTCAAGGGGCGTGCCGGTTAGGGAGAGCCTCCTTCGCGCGGGGAGCTTCCTCGCCGATTTGGCGGTGAGGGTCGCGGCGTTCTTTATCGCCTGCGCCTCGTCGAGCATCACGTAGTTCCACTCCACCGACTGGAGAAACTCTATGTCCCGCCGCATAACGGCGTAGCTTGTTATGACGATGTCGGAGGAGAGAATCTCGTCCTTGAGGAAGGCTCGCTCCGCGCCGTGGTAGCGCAGATAGGTCAGCCCCGGCGCGTGGGCGCGTATCTCCGCCTCCCAGTTGGGGACGACGGAGGTGGGCGCGACGATGAGGGTCGGGGCCTTTATTCCCGTTTCCCGCAGGTGGAGGAGCAGCGCTAGCGCCTGCACCGTCTTTCCGAGGCCCATGTCGTCGGCCAGCACTCCGCCGAGGTCCATCGATTCGAGAAACAAAAGCCAACGGTAGCCGCGCACCTGATAGGGACGAAGCTCACAGCCGAGCCCCCTGGGCAGCGGCGTCTTGTCGGATTCCCCCGCGAAAAACCCTTCCGCCAGCTTTTTCCACTGCTCTTCGTTTTCAATCTGGAGGTCTTCGGCGAGGGAGGCGAAATCCATAGCGGTCTGCGCCTGATAGTTCTTTATCCTCGCCTTACCGCCGGAGAGGTCGAGATGTCCCACGGCGGAAAGCCGGGTAAGCCACTCCTCCGGGAGGACGGCGCGGCTGCCGTCTCCGAGGCGCACGTAGCGGGAGTGGCGTTCGAGAGCCTTCATTATCTCCTCGAAGCGGGCCTCCTCGCCCTCGACGCTGGCGGTGGCTTCGAGGTCGAGCCAGTCGATTCCCGAGGATATCTTCACCCGAAGGCTGACCGGGGAGGAGCGGACGCGGTGAGTCTTCAGGGATTCCTTCCCGAAGACCTCCCAACCCTCGGGCAACGTCTTTATGCCGGTGAGGATGAAATCGAAGGCCTTGTCCCCCTCTATCTCGAATTTACCGGGCTCCGTGAGCTTGAATCCCAAGGCCCGCAGGGTCTTCACCGCCTCGAACTCGGCTTCGAGATCCCGCCGGAGCGACGGCCTCACCTCACCGGCTCCGAAGAGTATCACCGGGTCGGGATTGTCGGCCAGAACCTCGCAGTCGCCGTAGAAAAAGGAGAGCGAACCCTTTAGGACTCCCTCCTCCTCGTCCAGATAGAGGCGGGGAGAGGGGGTCTCGGAGATGCCGAAGGTTCTGCCGGATTCCAGCAGAAGGTCGATCTCGACCCCCCAGCCGTCGAGGGCGGAAATGCCGCTGGTGAGGAAGGAGGGGACTTCCGCCTGGGGGACCACCGTGCCTTCGGTGAGGAGGATGGAGAGGGAAAGGCCGTCCGCCGCTCCGATTACGCGCCGGAGTGTGCCGTCATACTCCGCCCACGGATAGCGCGAGCCGATTATTCTCGCCGGGGCGTCCCAGGGGCGGCCGCCGGGGAAGGCCAGGGAGCAGTCCACGAAGAGCCCCTGCTGGGTTTCCCTCACCTCCATGTGCGGCAGCACCGGCTTGGGCTCGAACGCCGCGCGCTCCCCGGACCCTTCCCAGTAGACGTAGAGAGTCTGGGAGAGGGCGCGAAGAGTGGGCTCGACGAGTTCGTTCGGTATGGGGACCTCGGCTTTGGATATGGGGCGCTCCGGATTCCTTCCGAAGATGACGTCGAAGACTCTGCGGTCGAGAGGGGTCATGGAAACCGGGGGATTTACGAAAATCTCGCCGGGAGAGAGCTTTCTCCCACGGCCGAGGGTACGGGCGTTTGGCCGGTGCTCGCGCCAGGAGATCGAGAGCGTCCAGAAATTCCCCCTGTCAAGCGAGAGCGAAAGCCAGTGGATGAAGGCGCGCTCGCCCTCCATCGGCACGCGGTAGGCCTTGCGGGGTGCTATGCGCTCGATAAGCGCGCGCCACTGGCTGCCCCTCGGCTGCCCCTCTCTGGCTCTGGCCCATTGCCGTGCAAGCGCCACCGCGTGGCTGCAGGGCTGTTCCCCGTTGCAGGTGCAGGAGGTTTTTGCGTATCGAGCCTCGATGCTGAGGGAGACGCGGTAGCTCTCTCCGTCGTCGAAAACCTTTCCCTCCACAAGCGACGCCGAAGGCCCCGCGTGCTCCGACATCTCCGCAACGCGGCCCGACTGCTGGAGGGAGCGTCCCCTCGCCCGCACCGCCGGGGAAGCGAGGGCTTCAATCTCAAGGGCCGTACGCCGCTGATCAACCGCCTGGGGCACCTGTGAACCTCCGATCGATTAAGGGTTTGTCCGTAAATAAAACCTTCGTTCTCGCATCCGGCTTTTGGCCCGCTTTTGCCGCTCATCAATCGCAAAACCTCGACGTAGAACAACTACGCCTGCGGTTTTGCTCAGTCTTCGCGACAAAATCGCTCTCAAAATCCGGCGCGATCTCCGAAATGCCTATTTACGGACAAGCCCTGAATGAGCAATTAGACATGATAGAAGAGGGAGGCGAAAAGGGCAACCCGCCCGGCCGGGTTTGCCGCTCCCCGGCAAATAAAAAGAGGCGGCTCCGCTGGGGGCCGCCTCCTCGTATTTCAATAAAGACCTTACTTTGAGCTTTCTTCGAGATATTCGGAAATGAGCGCGGCGCACTCCCTGTCGACGCTCAAAAAATAGATGGCGATATTATAATCCCCGTCATCCTGTCTCTCGCTGCGGACGACGACGCCTTCGCATTCGAGCCGTCCCTTCCCGCCGCTGTCAAGTGGAAGCTCCATCGCCACCTTCAGCTTGCTCATCGCGGGAATTTCATGCGAAACGACGCAGCTTAGTCCGCGCGTGGAGATATTTACCGATCTGGCCGGCAAAAGCTCGCCGCCGAGACCCTTAATCCCGAATTCAAGCTCCCTGTCGTAACGGGGATCTCTTCGTCTGTCCATCTTTAACGGTCCTCCGGCGGGTGGCCTGCCCGCACTAGGTTACAGGAATTTTATAATCTTATAATCGGTGGTGCGCTGGGCGGCCCTGAACCCGGCGTCTTTTATAATGGCCGTAAGGCGCTTTATATCGAGGCGGAAGCGCACCCCCGCCGCCGCAACGACGTTTTCCTCAAGCATGGTCGAGCCCAGATCGTTCGCGCCGAAGCTGAGGGCGACCTGCGCGACCTTCTCTCCCTGGGTGACCCAGGAACCCTGAATGTTCGAGAAATTGTAAAGCACTATGCGCGAGAGGGCAAGGACTCGTAAATATCTCACCGCGCTCGCCGGTCCCTGACCGGTCTCCCGGCCGAGTTCGGTATGAGAGGGCTGGAAGGTCCAGGGTATGAAAGCCGTGAATCCTCCGGTCTTTTCCTGAATTTCGCGAAGCCTGAAGAGGTGGAGGACGATATCCTCGTCGCTTTCCGAGGAGCCGAACATCATCGTCGCCGTGGTTCCCATCCCCATCGTCTGGGCGGTCTCCATCACCCTCGCCCAGTCCTTCCAGCCGATCTTGTTGGGGCTAATCTTCTCCCGGACGCTGTCCACGAGGACCTCCGCGCCGCCGCCGGGTATCGATTCGAGTCCCGAGGCGCGAAGCCTTCTCAGGCACTCTTCGAGCGGTATTCCCGAAATCTTCGAGATGTGAAGTATCTCGGCGGGGGAAAGGCTGTGGATGCGGACGGCGGGGAAGCGCTCGCTTATAGCGCCAAAAAGCTCCTCGAACCACTCGATCGCGAGGTCGGGGTGGAGCCCGCCCTGCATGAGAATCTGGGTTCCCCCCTGCTCGACCAGTTCCTCTATCTTTTTGAAGATTTCGTCCCGCGCGAGCAGGTAACCCTCTTCGGAGCCGGGGGCGCGCCAGAAAGCGCAGAATTTGCACTGGCAGACGCAGACGTTCGAGTAGTTTATGTTCCGGTCCACCACGAAGGTGACGATCCCCTCGGGGTGCTTTTCCCTGCGCACCTCGTCGGCCATTTTCGCAAGCTTCAGAAAGGGCTCCTCGCGAAGCAGGCGGAGGGCTTCTTGCGAATCTATTATCTTCATCCCTCCCCCCTTGCTACCGGCCTGTAGAGGGAATCGCGCTCTACGGCGGTCTTCCCCGCCTCCTCGATGAGGGCCACCAGCCCCGGGCGGGTCATTCCCTCCCTGCTGGTCGCACCGGCGTCGTGGGCAATCTTCTCCTCCACCACGGTGCCGTCGAGGTCGTTGACCCCGAAGTAGAGGCTTATCTGCGCTATCTTTTCCCCCAGCATCACCCAGTAGGCCTTTACGTGGCGGAAGTTGTCCAGAAAAAGGCGGGCGACGGCGAGGGTCTTGAGGTCGTCGCAGCCGGTGGTCTGCGAACCGCTGGCGAGATCGCTCCCCCTGGGCTGGAAAGCGAGGGGAATGAAGACCTGAAAGTTGCCGGTGCGGTCCTGAAGCTCGCGGAGGAGCACCATGTGGCGCACCCTGTCCTCCAGCGATTCCACGTGGCCGTAAAGCATCGTCGCGTTGGTCATAAGACCGAGGTTGTGCGCGGTCTCCATGATTTCGAGCCAGCGCCTGCCGGAAATCTTCTCCGGGCAGATTCTTTTTCGCGTTTCTTCGGCCAGTATCTCCGCCCCTCCGCCGGGCATCGAGCCGAGCCCGGCTCCGATGAGCCTTCTGAGCACCGTTTCGGCGGACACGCCGGTGATTTTCGCGAAATGGTCGATCTCCACGGCGGTAAAACCCTTTACGTGGAGGCCCGGATGGCGCGTTTTTATTTCGCGGATAACGTCGAGATACCAGTCGAGCGGAAGGGTGGGATGGAGCCCGCCGACCATGTGAATCTCCGTGGCCCCCTCGCCCGCCGCCTCTCCGGCCTTTCGGAGAATCTCTTCGGCGGTCAGGAGGTAGGCCCCCTCCTCGCCCTCGCTACGGCTGAAGGCGCAGAAACGGCAGCGGTTGACGCAGAGGTTGGTCGGGTTTATGTGGCGGTTGACGTTGTAATAGACGGTCTCGCCGTTCTTTTTGGCGTTAACCTCTCCCGCAGCCTCGCCCAGAGAGAGAAGGTCGTCCGTCCGGAAGAGGGCAACCCCCTCCTCCTCGGTGAGCCGTCCGCCGTCCAGCGCTTTTTTCAGAATATCGCCGGTGTTCATTTCGCGCCTTTAAGAATCAGCACGTCCAGAAGAACCGAGACGAAGACGACGACGCTTATTACCCCGTTCATGTTGAAAAAAGCGGCGTCGAGCTTCGAGAGATCGTCCGGTTTCAGGAGGGAGTGCTCGTAGATGAAGAGAGCGGCGACGGCAAGAAGCCCCGCGCCGTAGATATATCCCAGCCCGAAGAGGGGAATCTGCCATATCAGGATTCCCATCATCAGAACGTGAAGGATTTTCGCCAGAAAGAGCGATCCCTGGACGCCGAGGCGGGCCGGGACGGATTTAAGCCCCTCCTTCATGTCGAAATCGAGGTCCTGGAGGGCGTAAAGGATGTCGAAGCCCGCCACCCAGACCACCACCGCCACCGCGAGCGGCACGATCTCGAAGTTCCACTCGCCGCGCACGGCTATCCAGGCCCCCAGCGGCGCTCCGGCGAGGCAGACGCCAAGGAAATAGTGGCAGAGCGCCGTGAAGCGCTTGGTGAAGGGGTAGAGAAAGACAGCGCCGAGGGCCACCGGCGAAAGCTTGAGGCAGAGAGGGTTCAGCTTCCAGGCGGCGATTTCCAGCAGCACTGCGCCGCCTAGGGCAAGGAGCCAGGCGTCCACCATCGAGACCTTGCCGCTGGGGATATGGCGCGAGGCGGTGCGCGGATTTTTCGCGTCGATCTCGCGGTCGGCTATGCGGTTCCACGCCATCGCCGTAGTCCTCGCCCCCGCCATCGCTACGACCACCCAGAAAAGGACACGGACCTCCGGCAGCCCCCGCGACGCCAGCACCAGAGCGGTGAGCGCGAAGGGCAGCGCGAAGATCGTGTGCGAAAACTTAATCATTTCGAGCAGTTCCCGAACCCTGCCCGCGACTCTGGAGGCCATTTTCTTTAACTTCGTCCCGCTGAAATTCGAGGTTGGTTTTACGGGTTAAAATGATACCCGGTCTGGGCAAGAAGAGCCAAGGAAAGAAGTAGGGGGATGTTTTGGGGTTTTGGAACGCCGTCATTCCCGCGAAAGGCGGAAAGCAAGGATAGTTGCGTAGGTCGCGCTTGAGGAACGAAAGCCGACAAATTTTCCTTCGTCATTCCCGCGAAAGCGGGAAACCAGTGACTTTTTTTGTGTGCTTCGCACTTTTACAATTTGCGGGGCTTAGCGCGCCCCGCACCCGCGCCCCACTTTTTGTCGAAAAAGTGGGACAAAACTCGGCCCGAGAGGTTCCGCTCGCTCTTCGAGCGACCGGTCGCTGCGGCGGGGGCGTGAGGGGGCACTCGTTCGCTGCGCTCACTAAGACCCCCCCGCCGCCCTTTCCGCCTCCGCTCCCTGCGTCACCTACGGGCCATGGGGGGAACGTAAAGAAGGCTCGTCCAAAAACGAAATAACGAAATGTTTTTGGACTCGAAGGCAGATTGTCTACACGTATTCTTTGATTTGGATAGTTGTAAAAAATTTACCTTCGAGAACAAAAGCTCAAAACGATTTCGCTTTTGTTCGAGCCTTCTTTTCGTCTCCTTCGGGGCCCGTACGCGGCGCAACGAGTAGAGGCGTCGGGCCGGCGCGGGGTCTTAACGGAGCGAAGCGAAGTGGGTGCCCGGCATCCCCGTCGGTCAAAGAGGCGCAAGCACAGAGGGCCGCGATTCGCCCGAGCCGCTAGAAGCGAAGAGCCAGAATAGCAAGGGCGATGAGCGACAACGCGGCTCGGGATGAAGCGTGGCACGAATGCAGCCTCCTTGACCGACGGGGATGCATTGCCCAGCCGGAACGAAGTGGTCGCGCTTTTTAAAGCGCGAGCGACGAGTCCGGGCTGAGTTTTGGGCCACCTTTTACTCACTTAAAAGGTGGCTAGGAGCGCGAGGCAAAGCCTCGCAAGTTGTAAATCGGCGGGCCGAGCCCGCCCTACAAAACAAATATAAAAATTGCTCACGATGGATATTTCCAGTAAAATCACACGAAAATTCAAGATGGTGGGCCGAGCCCACCTAGGCTACACGGTTTATAAGTTGCCAACAAAAAAGGTAAAAGAATGAAAACTCCTACACATATTGACTCTTTTTATGAGAAATATGGTTATAAGATTGCAGATACGGTTCCGGGTATAGGTATTTATGAATTTAATAGAGGTGTTTATTACGGTGTAGATATCGTTGTATTTGATAAAACCATAAACGTAGAAATATATGAAAACAAATATAAAAGTGCTGGATACGCCGTCAGAATTGTAGAGTATAACAGCAAAGAAGATATTGCCAAACTGTTATTCAACTCGTTTTTTACGCCCGGTATAATCCACGAGAGATTGCGAAATCAATATAATAACTATATCGATAAACGATCATTAACAATAGGAGGTAAATATGAATATATACCATGTTTGTATACAATAGACAACGTTAAGTTTGATGATAAAGGGATTATTAATAGGATTGCAAGTTTTCTTTTTGATAATGGTCCTCAGTTAGTTATAATAGAAGCTGCGGCTGGTTACGGCAAAACCTCTACTGCCTATGAAATTATGAATGATATGCTTTCAAATCAAACAATAGGCAATCCAATATTTGCCGAGTTAGCTCGCAATAGATCTGCGAGAATATTTAAATACGTTCTTTTAGATGAAATAGATTCTATGTATCCAACTTTGAACTCAGGCTTAGTAAAAACGCAGATACAGGAAGGACTTATTCCTGTAATTATAGATGGTTTTGATGAATTACTAAAAGTTAACATAGCCGAGGGACGGCAAGCTGATTTTGAAGATGCACAGTCGATGCTTGACACAATAGCCGAGATGCTAGTAGGGCAAGCAAAAATTATTCTAACAACACGAAGAACAGCTATTTTCACTGATGATGGTTTTGAGGCTTGGATTAACCGTTGCCAAGAATCATGTTCTTTTGGACTCCATATAATTGAATTAGAAGCACCTTCAACAAACGATTGGATCGGCCGGGAACGGTCTGAAATTCTTAAAAAAACTAATTTTCCTTTGGAATCTTTGTCCAACCCGGTACTGCTATCCTATATACGCAATATGCCAAAAGAAAAAGTGGAGGAAGAAGCGAAGGCACCTGATGGATTGGTTGAAAGCTATTTTTCATTTATGTTTGAACGAGAAAGAGAAAGGCAAGTATTGCCTTTAACTAGCAGTGAACAGAAAGAAGTTCTTACGGCTATAGCCAAAGGAATGGTGTTAAACAATTCATCGGCTTTAGATAGATCATTTTTTAAATTGCTTATCGAAGAGCACAACATTGTCATTACCTTACAGAATGCCATCGATCGTAGCGGACCTAGTGAAGTACAAAAACTTGATGAATTAATAGATAAGATAATAAATCATGCCTTTTTTGATAGAATAAGCACTGCCGACAGAAGGATAGGGTTTTTAAATCAATTTTTATTTGGTTATTTTATTGCACACGCAACCATTAATAGTGACGAAGAATTCTTATTAGAATTAGCGGTTACGCCATGGCTAGAACTTGGGCCAATGTCATTCTCAACAAAATCGTTTGAGCTAAGAAAGAGATTGCATGATAAGGTTATGCTTACCCTCGATACTTTACTGCCTGCCAAATTGAAGATTACGATTGATGACAAGTTAATAAAATTTTTAAGTAGTAAACTATACAACGATACGATAAATAGCCTTTCATTAGATCAATTCGACTTCTCAACTAATACTATAGAAACATGCACCTTCTTGGATACTGTTTTTACTAATTGTAAATTTGATTTTAAAAACTTTATAAATGTTAATTTTATATCCTGTTCATTTCATAATTGCTATTTTGAAAATGTCGAACTTCTTAGGCATGAGGATTTTATTGGTTGCAATGAAACTGGAACAAAGTTATTTGAGATACAATATACGGACAGATCTATCACTGAGCAGCATGACGAAACATATACAGATTTGGAAATAAAAGTTTTAGAGCAATTTTGGCGACCTGGTAGAGCTCAAGCAGAAATGAGAAAAAAGGTTAGAACTCTTTTTGCAGGATTTAGCTCAAAAGAAAAAAACAATCTTCCAGATGCAATTAAGAAACTTCAGAGAGAGAAGCTGATTAATATCGATCAGAATGATGCAAATTTAATTATAGAAAATATTGGTAAAATTGCAGAAATTTTGGGAAGGAATTAAACCATGGGACTTGAAAGAGTGAGAAAATCCCTAGAGAGTGATATGCAATTAAAGCTACAGCAAAGCGGCCTTTTTTACAGAATATTTAGTAGAGAAAAATCAAAGGAATCCGCAGAAAGAAAAATTGACAACAAAAACTATAAAATTACTGGAAAAAAAATAACAGACATTATCGGTTTACGTATAATGCTATATTTTGCAGATGATGTTGATGCAGTGAGGGGTTATTTAAAAAGAAAATTTTTTCAGGTTGAAGAAGTTTATGACAAACCAGAGAAAGATGTGTTTGGACCGGTTAGGCTAAACATTTTATTTAAAATACCTGAAGACTTAGAAAAAGAATTCAAAGCCATAATGAAATTAGAATTTTGCGAATATTCAGATATAATTGAAAGTTGTTTTGAAGTCCAAATACGCACCATTCTTTCCGAAGGCTGGCATGAGATAGAACATGATTTAAGATATAAACGCATTAATGATTGGGCAGGGCATGATGACATTAGTAGATTGTTAAACGGAGTATACGCTACACTAACAACAAGCGAATGGTCAATGATAGAAATGTTTAACAAGTTATCATACCTATATTATAAAGAAAAAAAGTGGGAATCAATGTTGTGGCATAAGTTTAGGCTAAGGTTTAATAGTAACAAATTATCAACCGAGCTTAGCGAATTGTTCGATAATGATAACGAATTTGCAAAAAAAGTCTATAGACTGGAGAGAGAAGAGGCGATTAAAGTATTTTTGGACCTTGGTGTTTCTTTACCCTTCAACATTAACAATTTTATATACATACTTAACGAAAAATTAAATTTATCAGATAGCCTATCTATACATGTTCCGGTTTTGATAAAAGAAAAGCTGAATTCTCCTTAAAGCCTCTGTTTCTACAGCATAACATTCCGATTCTATTAAGAGGTAACAGATCACACGCCTTCATCTTTATATGTTTTTACTGTACTTCCCCACTACACCCGCAAATTTGAGTCCGGTTTTTTCCCCGGCATCTGAACAGGCGCTCAACCCAGCCTTTTCCTCCTACCCCCTCGGCGCGTAGAGTATTACCGCGACTCCAACCAGGCAGATTCCCCTATTTCCCTATGAATATCTGCAATTTGAGCCCGAGTTTTTTTACCCGGTAGCTGAACTGGCGTTCGCTGAGGCCGAGTTCCTTGGCGGCACGGGCCTGTATCCAGTCGTTTCTTTCGAGGGCGCGGAGCATCTCGTCGCGTTCGAGCTCCTTTAGCGATTTTTGCGCGGGGGATCTGGGGGCTTCTTCTTCGGCGGGTTTCGGGGGGGCGGGCGCTTCGACGGCCACGGCGGAGGCGGGCAGAGGGAGGTCTTCCAGACCGATTACTTCGCCTTCGGCGAGGATTGCGATTCTCTCGACGAGGTTTTCAAGTTCGCGCACGTTTCCCGGCCATTTGTAGGAGATCAGCGCTTCGCGGGCCTCCGGGGTGAGTTGCAGCGGCTTGTTGTATTCCGTCGCGAACTTTTTCAAAAAGAGGTCGATGAGGGAGGGTATGTCGCCCCGGCGCTCGCGCAGGGCGGGGATGTGCAGGGGGATTACGTTGAGGCGGTAGTAAAGATCGCCCCGAAAAGCGCCTTCCTTTACGGCTTCGACGAGGTTTTTGTTGGTGGCGGTGATTATTCTCACGTCTACCTTGCGGGTCTGGTTCGAGCCGAGACGCTCGAACTCGCGCTCCTGCAAGAAGCGAAGGAGCTTGGTCTGCAGCACGAGGGGCAGTTCGCCTATCTCGTCCAGAAAGAGGGTTCCCCCGCAAGCCTCCTCTATCCTGCCGGGCTTTGTCTTGTCCGCGCCGGTGAAGGCCCCCTTTTCGTAGCCGAAAAGCTCCGATTCGAGGAGATTTTCCGGCAGGGCGGCGCAATTGAGCTTCACGAAGGGATACGAGGCCCGGTCGCTCATCTCGTGGATTATTCTGGCCACAAGCGTCTTTCCCGTGCCCGATTCGCCGAGAAGGAGCACGGAGGCCTTGCTATGCGCCACCTTCTTGATGATGCTTTGCACCTCCTGCATCGAGGGGCTGGAGCCGACGAGGAAGAAGTTGTGGTATTTCTCGGATATCTCCGCCCTGAGGGACTTGTTGGCGATGACCAGCCGCTCTTCGCGCTCCTCGACCTCCCTGTTCAGCCGTACTATCTGCGCGATAAGCGCCGAGACGACGGTGAGAAACTCGATGTCCTCCTCGAAGGAGACTTCGTTGCCGAAGAGCCTGTCCACGTTCAAAACGCCTATCGGAACCCCGCCGAGCAGAATCGGGACGCCGAGGAAGGATATGCGCTCGCGGTTTATCTCCCTCGCCCCGGTGCGGTTCAAAAAAAGCGGCTCCTGACGGATGTCGGGGATGATGTAGGGCTGCGCGGTGCGGAAGATGTGTCCCGTCACGCCCTCGTTAATCCTGTAGACGCCCCTCTGGCGCTCCTTTTCGGTGAGGCCGTGGGAGGCGACGATGGCAAGGACGTTTGACTCCTTCCGGCGAAGGGTTATCGTCGCCCGCTTCATCGAAAGCGATTCGGAAAGAACCCGGAGCATGTCGCTCAGGGTGCGGTCGAGATCGAGCGCCTGCCCGACCAGCTTGCTGAACCCGTATAAAACGCGCAGTTTTTTGGCGTTCAGATCCGATTTCATGGCTGCCTTTTTTCCGCCGGATAAAAGCCCAGCGCGAGATTTTGGATTTCAGCGGTTTCGAGAGAGGTTTTTTGCGCCTGCGATATAGTCTTCACCCGGAAAAGCAGCGACGCAAGCTCGTTTTCATTCAGCGCTATTCCGGACTCGAACAGCTTTGACCGAAGGCCCGCGCGCCCCGAATTTTTGCCGAAGACAATCTTCCGGCTCCGGCCGACGATCGAGGGGTCGAAGGGCTCGTAGGTCTCCGGGCAGCGAAGGACGCCCTGCACGTGCAGCCCCGACTGGTGGGTGAAGACCGCCTCCCCCGCCACCGGCTTCGAGGGGGAGATTTCGCGCCCGGAACTCCTCGAAACGACGCTGAAGAGCTCGGGAAAGAGGGTTTTCGCCAGCCCCGTATCTATCTTCTTCAGCTTTTCGAGCGCCATCACCACCTCTTCCAGCGCGGCGTTCCCCGCCCTTTCCCCCAGCCCCAGAACGGTAACGCTGAGGTGCGAGGCCCCTCCGTCGAAGGCGGCAAGGGCGTTGGCGGTGGCCAGCCCGAAATCGTTGTGTCCGTGAAATTCGACGGGGAGCTTAACTTCATCGAGACAACCAGCAACCAGACTTTTCACGCCTTCGGGCAAAAGAGCCCCCACGGTGTCGGAGAGGCGGATTCTGTCGGCCCCTGAGGAAGCCGAGACCCCGATAAAGCGCCGGAGATCTTCCCACTCGGCGCGGGAGGCGTCCTCGAACGCCGCGCAGACGGTAAGCCCCAGCCCTTTCGCTCGCGCCACCGATTCCCCTATTCTCCCGAGAGCCCACTCCACGTCCTTCCCTAGCCTCTCCCTGAGGTGAAGCCGGGAAGCGGGGATGCAGATTGAAACCGCCTTTACCCCGAGACAGGCGGAGGCGTCGATGTCCTCGTCCCGCGCCCTGCACCACGCAGAGACGGTTGCCTTGAGGCCGAGATTCGCCAGCCTCTTCACCGCCCCGGCCTCTTCAGCTCCGCCGACGGGGATGCCGGCCTCGATCTCGCTCACCCCCGCCGCGTCGAGAAGACGCGCTATCCGCACCTTTTCCTCCAGGGAAAAGGCGACTCCGGGAGCCTGCTCGCCGTCCCGAAGGGTGGTATCGCTGAAAAAAACCTTGCGTTCACCGGCCTTTGTCATCTTTCATCCTGATAAGTCGAAGGGACGACGTGATCGCTGCAAAACCTGGCGACCTTGCGTTTCCTGCAGATATCCCGGAAGGACCAGACCCGGCTGACCGTCCCCTTCCGTATGACCACGACCTCGTCGGCGAGACCCTGCAAATCGTCCGGGTCGTGAGTGACGAATATGCAGGGGACGGAAAAACGCTCTACGACCTCGCGCACCTGCTTTCTCACCCTGCGGCGAAGCTCCTGATCGAGGGCGCAGAAGGGTTCGTCGAGGAGCAGGAGAGAAGGATCCGGTGCAAGCGCTCTGGCAAGCGCCACCCGCTGCCTCTGCCCTCCCGAAAGCTCGCAGACGCTTCTGCCGGAGAGGGCTGAAAGCTCAAGAACTTCGAGCAGTTCCCTCACCCGCTCTCGCCCGGCGGAGTCGCACCGGCCGAAGATACCCCGGGAGACGCCGAAGGAGATGTTTTTTTCCACCGAAAGGTGGGGAAAGAGAGCGTAATCCTGAAACACGTAGCCGATCGAGCGGTTTTTCGGCAAAACGTCTATCTTCTGCTCCGAATCGAAGAGCACTTTGCCCTTCACGGAGATTTTTCCGGCGTCGGGGCGCGCCAGCCCGGCGATGGACTGGAGGGTCATCGTCTTTCCCGCGCCGGATTCGCCGAAGAGGGCGACCACGTTCGATCTGGCGCAAAAATCTATGGAGAGGTCGAACTCTCCTACCCGTTTCTTAATGTCGATTGCGATATCCACGAAATTCCTCAGGGGACCTTGAAACCGTGAGAGGAAAAGACCGCGGCCCCTTCCTTCGAGGTTAAAAATTTTATGAAACTTTCTAAACCGCCGCTGTTTTTTGAAGAACTGACCGCACCGGCGACGTAAAGCACCTCTTTAGCGCTCTTGACGGGAATAATCCTGTAGCCCGCGTCGAGCTTCTTAGCGTCGGAGAGGTAAATGAAAGCCGCGTCCGCCTCTCCGCTCTTGAGGTACTGCACCGCATGCTCGGCGGAAGAGGCCAGAACCGTCTTCCCGGAAATCCCCTCCCATATCCCGGTTCCAGCAAGGGAGTCGCGCGCGTAGCGCCCGAGGGGGACGTACTCCGGGTTTCCGGTGGTGATTCTCTTGACTTCGCTTTTGGTCAAATCTTCAGCCGAGCTCACCGAATCCCCGAGAGAGGAATTAACGGCCAGAACGAGGCTGTTTTTCGCGACCGTCACCGGGCTGCCGGAGACGAGACCCGCTTTTACAGCCTTTTCCCAGGTTTCCACATCGGCGAAGATGACGCCGTCCATCGCGCCGCCCTCAAGGAGCTGGCGGTAGAGCGCGCCCGAAGCCCCGAAATTGAAGCTGATTTTCACCTCCGGGTTTGCCTTCTCGAATAATCCTGCCTCTTCCTTAAGCACGGTGGAGAGGCTCGCCGCCGCGCCTACCCTCACCTCTTGCAACTTTGCCGCCGAAGAGGGAAGGGCAGTTCCAAAGAGGGTGAAAGCTGTTAGTAAAAGCACCGCGGACTTCATTTTCCCCATCTCAGTGGGTCTCCTTCGTTTCGAGCTGATCTACCAGCAGCAGCATCGCCATTCCCACGGCGGCGATAAGGGCGCTGAGGCCCAGCGCCTCCATATCCCGCCCGCCCTGCACCGCCTCGTAGATGGCCAGCGGCAGGGTCTGGGTGAGCCCCGGTATGTTTCCCGCGACCATGAGGGTCGCGCCGAATTCGCCCATCGCCCGCGCCGTACCGAGGACGGCTCCGGCAACGATTCCCCGCCGCGCCAGCGGAAAGGAAACGCGCCAGAAAAGCTCGGCCTCGCTGACGCCGAGGGTGCGGGCCACGTCCTCCAGCCGGGGATTCACCTTGTCGAAGGCGGTGCGGGCGGAGCGGTAGAGAATCGGAAAGGAGACTACCGAAGCCGCGATGACTGCCGCCCAGACGGTGAAGACAAGCGACGACCCGGTAAGCTGAAAGATAATCTTTCCTGCGGGCCCCCTTCTCCCCAGCGACCACAGGAGCGCGAAACCGACGACGGTGGGCGGCAGGACCATCGGCACCGACAGGAGAGCGTCCACGAAGCGGCGCCCCTTGCTTTTCCACCTGCTGACGCGATAGGCCAGAGGGGTTGCGACCAGCAGGGTCAGAAAGACCGCCGCCGCCGCCACGAATACCGTCCTCCAGACCGCGTCCAGCATTTAAAAAATCTCCGGCTGTTTCAAAATACGAACGTACCCACACCCATCACTATTTCAAGAGTCGTGCCCAATAGCCGCAACCCATTGTTTTATCAGCCATTGCGCGCGAAACGGCCCGGAAAGTTAATTTCACTTTTTAGTAGATTTGGTGGCTTCTTACGTCATTTTTGTATTTTTTGAATTGTCGAAACACACAATTGTAGCAATGGCGGGCGCTTCGTTCCCGGCCCGCAGGAAAGAGAAAGAGCTTACTTATGGGTGGTTTTAATCAAGCGGGAGGTATCGTAACCGTTGGCGGTGAGCTTTTTGATTATGTCCTTGTAGGCCCTCTCCGGCAGAGTCTTTTCCCTGGCCAGAATCCAGAGTTTTTCCCTACCCGGCTCCGAAATGACGGCGTACTTGTAATCCCTGTCAAGGACCACGATCCAGTAGTCGCCGGTCAGCGGCCAGAGGAAGGTGACCTTGAGCTTGGCGTTGGTTGCCGGGTCTTCCACGACCGCGCTTCCCGTAAGGCTCTTCTCCTCCCCGTGCACGTCGCACAGATTGCTAACCTCCACGGTGCCGTCGGGGTTGACGGTGTAAGAGGCGCGGGAATTTATGCACCCCTCCTGATAGGGATTGGGAAAGCGGGCTATTTCGTACCAGAGGCCGGAAAACCTCTTCAGATCTACGTACTTTACGACCTCGGGCGGGTTCTCCGGCGGAGCGTTGAAGATAGAGGGTATCGGAAGAAACGCCAGGGCGGCGCCGGAAATAACCAGAATGACAAACGCTACGAAAATTGACCTGCGGAGGTTTTTCAAACACGCAACCTTTCGGGAACGATGTTATGCCGCATATTTTACCCAAATCATCCGCAAAGTCACTCCATTAACCCGCAGAAAAATTTCGGGCCCTGCCTTCCACCGCTCTCAAGCGCCCGGCGCGCAACCCTTCGGTCCGCCTTTTTTCAAAACTGAAATGCCTCTCCTAAAGGCCAAAGGGCCAGAGATAAAGGCAAAGCTCCCGGTGACCGATTCACACACCTTTGATTAAAACCAAGTCGCGGGTTTTTTTTGCATTTGGATACATTCTACTTTTGCATCTTTACATTCAGAATGCCGATGCTATGGTCTACGCATAAGAATTATACTTTTTAATTATAATATATTATATTTAAATATTAATTATTTAAAATAAAAGACTAAACCTTATAACAATACGGTCGGCAGACTATTTAATTGTTTTTTTGCCAAGCTGCATTCTCCCATTTACTTGCGTCCGCTTCGGAAACAAAACTGCTTCTCACCTCAAAAATCACGAAAGGAGTAAACATGGCTAACATTTCAAACGTAAGCCTTGCCGTAGTTACAGGAACTGGCGGGGCAAGCCGTCAGGTCACCGTCTCCTACACCATTTATTTCACCTCGTGCGAGGTAACCGCCAAAAGCGCTTTTGTCGAAAAAGTCATTCTTCGCGCCAGCGATGTACCTGAGGGGGGCGCGGATTCCGACCTTGCCACCCTTAAAAATGCTTGCGTGCGCGCAGACACCGCCTCTGTCTCCAGGACAGTGACAGTTTCGGTAAGCAGGTCGACGCTGGACGAAGACAAGGATATTTTGGTCCTCCCCTTTGTAAGGGCAAATGCGGATGAGATTTACGCGCACGTTTCTTTGACCCCGTTCGTCACGAGAGGCGCAACCGGAAACTCGAACACTGTTACGGGTCAGTTCGGCTTACTGGGAAGGGACTGATCTCCATACAGCGCGGACGCTTACTGCAACGGCCTCTCTGGAGGCCGTTTTTTTTATATCGTAAGCCTGCGGGGGGTATGCGCCCTTCGCGGCGCAGGCAAAAAAAATCAGCCGCTGCGAAGTAAAATTTGTTTTATTCGTGTTGCGGGAGGGCTTCGGTAAGGAGTATATTTTTCCAGGAATATTTCCTTCAGCGGCAACCCGAAATCCCCACATTCGGAAGCTGTTTTCTATGGAGAGCCGGCCATGAAGCTGGATACTTCTCAAGCCCCTATTGGGCTAAGAGTCCTTGTAGTCGACGACGAGCCGGCCGTGCGCGAGGCTACGGCCGCCTGCCTCCTCGAAAGGGGCTGGGGCGCGACGGCGGTCACCGACGGGAAGACTGCTCTGGAGGCCCACGCCAGGGAGTGCTTCGACCTCATCTTGATGGACGTGCAGATGCCGGGGATGGACGGCTTTGAAACCACCAGGCGGATACGGGAGCTGGAAGCCAAAACCGGTGGCCATGTGCCCATAATCGGCCACACCGCCCACGGCCACAAGACGGGAGTGGAAAAATTCAGCGTCGCGGGCATGGACGACTGGATAGCGAAGCCCGTGGCGGCGCAAGACCTTTACTCGGTAATCGAAAGATGGCATTCAACCGGGCTCAGGCCGCCTTTGCAGGACTCGGCCCAGAAAATTCTGTCGGATATGATGGACCGCAAACGAAAAAAACGCGAACTCGTGGTGACTCTCATAAGCAGCATGAGCGAAGGGCACAAAGAGGCTTGCAAGTCCTTTTCAGAGGGCGATTGCGAGCAGGTGGAGTTCTGGTCGCACAGGATGGCGGGGGCGCTTGCCGTCTTCGGCTTCGACAGGGCAAGGGATATCGCCCGCCAGATCGAGGCGCTGGCGGCCGGTTCGCGCCTCGACGGCGTCGGCGAACTGCTGGGCGGCCTTAACGAAGAGCTCGAAGCTATTAAAATTTCCCTGGCGGAAAACAACAGCTAGACGACCCTGCCGTCGCGCCGCCTCGCGGGGAAGCGGCGCAACGTCCGGAGATTTAACGGTTACCGGTTCATCGGCTCCATCTTTTCCATGGACGATGACTCGGGCTTCTTCTGCATTCTTCTCTTTATGTCCTGCATGGCCCTTTTCATGGCTTCTTCGTAAGTTATCTTCTCGCCGCCATGACTTTTTATGAAGTTATCAGCGCCCTCGTCGGAGGCGAAGGCCCACTTGGGCTCTTTGGTCATTACCCCTCTTTCGCTGCCGCCGGCTACCCAAAAAGCCTTGCTCGCATCGACCAGTTCCTTCGTATCGTAGTCGGCCACCATGATCCTCTTTACCTTCAGCGCGGGCGCGGGATCAAGTTTCGCGGCAACGCAGTTGAGGCTGCAAAGAGACGTTTCGGTGCCGTCCTCCCACTCGATGACCGCCCTGCTGTGAGAGAACTTATCCCGGCTCATCTCGCAAAGTTCGCAGGAGGGCCCCTTTTCGATGTCGGGGCGGCCCTCGGCCAGCGCGAAAGAGGCCGAAAATAAAATCAGTACGATTCCTAAAAGCCGTGAGATTTTCATGTGTCTTTTTCTCCCTGGGTTTTGGCCGAAAGGCTACACTTCCTGTTCACACGAGCATATCTGCCCGTCCTTCATTTCAACTATCCGGTCCGCCATCTTCGCTATCTCGGGGTTATGGGTGACCATCACCACGGTAAGCCCCTGGTTGACGTTGAGGTCCTTCAGGACCTGACCTATTTCCAGCGAGCGCTTTGTGTCCAGGTTCCCGGTGGGCTCGTCCGCCATGAGTATCTCCGGATCGTTCACCAGCGCGCGCGCTATCGCCACCCTCTGCATCTCTCCGCCGGAAATCTGGTCGGGAAGGTGGTTTTTGCGGTGGTCGATGCCGAGAACTTCCAGAAGGCGGGCGGCCCTGTCCTCGACTCCGGGCTTGCGGTAGAAGGTGAGCGGCAGGATGACGTTTTCCCAGACGGTAAGGGTCGGTATGAGATAGAAATTCTGGAAGATGTACCCGAAGACCTCGCGCCGTATCAGGGTAAGATCGCTCTCGGAGAGGCGTCCGGGAAGGCTGAATATGGTCTTCCCCGAGAGCGCCAGCTCCCCGCCGGAGGGGTTGTCGAGACAGCCGAGAAGGTTGATGAGCGTGGTCTTGCCCGAGCCGGAAGGCCCTACGAAGGAGACGAACTCCCCTCTTTTTATCTGCAGGGTGACATCGCGGACGGCGTAGACCTCCTCGCTGCCTCTGCGGTAAGTCTTGGTCAGGCCCTTCGCCTCAAGTGAATATCTGGAGCAGATCATCTTCCCGCCTCGCTTCTTATGGCTTCGAGCGGCCTGACCCTTCCCGCCCTCCATGCCGGGTAAAGCCCGCTCAAAAGGCCGATGACGACAATCGCGGCGAGGGTTACCCCGGCGTGGACCGCGTCTATCTGGACAAGCCCGCCGCTCGGAGCGTAGGGAAGTATTCCCCTTATGAGCACCTCGGTTACCTTTGAAAGGGCGAGGGCGAAGAGTATCCCGAGCACTCCGCCCGTTGAGCACAGGATGAAGGTCTCGATCCAGATGAGCTTGAAGATGTCCCGGGGCATCGCTCCCACCGTCTTTAGAATCCCTATCTCCTGCACCCTTTCGAGAACGGACATGAGGATAGTGTTTATGACGCCGACCATCGCAATCGCGACGGCGATAATCGCAATCGAAAGGACCATCACCTTCGCGGTGGAGACCAGCCCCATTATCGTCTGCTTTACCTGCGCCATGCTGACCACCTGGACGTCGGGAAGGGCGTAGAGTTTGTCCTCCAGCTTGGTCGGGTCGGCTTCAGGCTTCACCTTTATGCCCAGCGCGGTCAGTTGCCCCTCCTTCTGGAAAAGTCTCTGGACCGTGCGGAGGGGCAGAAAGGTCGTTCCGTCGTCCTGCGTCCCGGTTCTCTTCAGTATACCCACGACCTTGAACTCGGCGTTCTTCTCGGGGATGAGAATCATATCTCCCACCTCCCGCTGCTCGAGTTCCGCCGCCTCGTAGCCCATTACCGCTTCGGGAACGTCCTCGCCGGTGAACCACCCGCCCTTCTGGAAGTGCAAAAAGGGCTTCATCGAGGGAAAGGTTTTGGGATCCACCCCGAGATAGGCGTTTATTCCCCCGCTTTCACCCTTGTCGGGGTCGAAGACAGCCTGCATCAGCATCGGGGTGGTCTTGTCGACCTCGGGCTCCCCGGCCACGGACCCGATGGCGTCCTCCTGCATGTAGCGAAGGCCGGTTCCCCCCTTGAGCATCATCGTGGCGGCTTCGTAGGGGCAACCCTTTGCGGTCAGCAGCACCTGAAACCCCATGTTGTCGATGTCGCGGGCCAGCGCCGCCTCGAATCCCCTGTTGAAGCCGAAAAGGCTGACGAGGACCCAGCCGGAGAGGGCGATTCCCAAGATGGTGAGAAGGCTTCGCGCCTTTTTCCGCCAGAGGTTTTTATAGGCTATCTCAACGCTTCCTATCATCGGGCGGACTCCTTGGGGGTATCTTTGTCGAAACGGTTTCCGAGTACGAATTCGTCCATGAGAATCAGGTTTTTCTTTACGGCGCGAAGAGCGGCGCGAAAGTCGGTCTCCGCCTCGGGCTCGGGGTTTTTAATCTCGGCGACCTTGCCCGAGGCTTTGTGGGTGACGACGTCGTAGAGGTAGAAATCGTTCAGGTTCAGCCCGGCGAATTTCTGACCGAAGGCCGGGTCGCGAAGCCCCTTCGCATAGCGGCTGGTGAGCTTTTGTATATAGAAGCTCTTTATCGAACCATTCAGGTCCAAAGCGAGAAAGACCTGTATCCCGCCGAACTGCCCCTTGTGGTTGACCCCGTGGATGTAGCCCACCTTTTCCTTGCCCGAAAATATCTCATAGATGGTGTAGGGAACGTCGGGGGTCTCGTAGAGCCCCTTGAACTTGTCTCCAAGCCTTTTTTCGATCTTTTCGAGGAGCTTTTCGCCCCCGAGTTTCTCAATCGACATGTAAAAGGTCTTGTAGCCCGTCGAACCGGGGAAGAGCCTCGCCACGTCCCTGTCGGGATCGTTCAGGTCGCAGCCGACGGCTGCGAAAGCCGCGGGGCTGAAAAACAAAAGCAGAAGAAATGCCGCAACCAGAAAACGGAGCCCGCAGCAGCTTTTCAGCAATTCTCTAGAGTTGCGCATAGTAATAAGCCTGCACCAAAAATCTGTTGTCGTCGGTAAGCTCGTCATAAACGTACATTCCACGAAGGGTGAGATCGGCGGTGGTCTGGTTCGAGACGCACAACGACGCCTGACGGGTGGTTTCGCCGCCGGTAAGGAGCCAGGCGGGCTGGAGTTCGACCTTCCACGCCCCCTCGCCGTCGAGAATAAGCCCGATGCGCCAGGAGACGCCGTAAGCCTTCTCGTCCCAGAGTTCGCCCGCGATCATGTCCAGGCGGTGCTCGAAATTGTCGGCGAGGACAGTGAGGTCGAAGGCCGCCAGACGAAGCGGTTTGGGCTCCGAATCCAGCAGCGTGTAGCCCATCGTCTCCAGCGTTTCGCCGAAACCGAACGAAATGCCCGCGTTGTGGTTGTCGCGGGTCAGAACGCCGTAGGAAACCCTTCCGGCTCCGAAGTAATTGCCGCGAAGATAAATCGGAGCGCCCGTCCCCGTCGTCAGGCTGGCAGCAACGTTGCCCCATTCAAGGTCCCGGTATATCCCGGCCCCCCAGTCGCGGTCGAAGCCGAACCCCTGCATCGCCAGCGTGCGGAGCAAGAGGCCGTGGCTGTCGAAATAGGAGGAGATGCCGAGCGCCGGGCGGTTGTGCCCAATCCAGAGGTCAGTAAAGTGGGATTTGAGCTTTACGTAGGCGTTGTAGACCTGGGGCTCGAAGCGGTCCTCCCCCTCCTTGTTCCAGGCCAGCCGCACCTGAAGCGCCGCCGTGGCGAAGTCACCCTCCTCCCCCGAGAAACGGCCGAGATAATCGAAACCCACGCTGGGCTTTTGCATTATCTCTTCCTGGGTCATGGAGTAGTAGATATCCTCCTCGGCGTCGGAGGAGTAGCCTCCCACCATCTGGGCCTCGCCGTAGAGGAGATAGCTCGAAGCCACGGCGGGAGACGAAAGGGCGATAAGTCCGAGAACGGATAAAACCAGCCGCCTGGTGTCCCGTGCGACTAGTGGCTTCCGGTAATATGGGCGTCGATTCGCCCGATCCGGCCCGCTCGGCGGTCGTTTGAAAAGTTGAAAAATCAGTCTCTCGACCATTTAAATCTCCTGCCATACATCATAAAAGCGGGCCGGGAACCGCGCGAAGTGAGGAGTCCGAATACCCGGCTGTATTCGGGCGACGAACGACAAAGCGGATCGGGATGAAGCGACGTCCATACAGGAAGAGACTAGCCGCATGGGACACTAGACATCGAAGTCGATATGCCCGCGGAAGATTACCGTCTCACCGGAGAGGAACATTATCTGTATCTCCCAGTCTCCGGGCATGACGACATCGACGGGGAGCAGATAGTCGCCTTTTTTCGAGATTTTAAAGGGGTGGTCCCCCGTGTAGTGGGCTCCGCGCATGGAGGGCATATCCGAAGAGCCTTTTATTACGAGCGCCGTCGTCCTCTCTTTGTCCGCCCCGTAAAGCTTTATCTTGAGGACGAGCGGCCCCATCGCCGGAGTCTTGTCGAACTCCCAGGTGAAGTAGAAGTTGTCGTTGATTTCTATCTTGTCGCCCGCGTCGCCAAGCTTGACGGATTCGGGCCCCCCGCTCTTCGCGGGCTCGACCTTGTCCGCCGCGCGGCACTCCGAAAGCGCCAGAAAAAAGGCCAGAAACAAAAGTGCGAATCCGGCGAGCAAACGTGAACCAACTCCGGTTAACTTCATTTTCAACATTCTCCGCAAAAATAAGGTGAATTGAATAATACCAGTTTACACCCTGGCGCAGGAAAGGGAAGCAACCCCTTTCCTGCGCTTTCTTGAATTTTCCGGCTTTGAATTTATCACACTCTTTTAGTGGCAGTCGTGGCAAGCCGCGGGAACGCTGTTGTACTTGCGGGTGTAGTTGTGGCAGCGGTTGCAGACATCCCCCACCGCCGAATTGAGACTGAAACCTACACCGGTGTGAGGATCGCCGTGGGTCCAGGTCACTCCGTCGGGAACGCGCGCTCCGGAGGGGCCGAAGTGGCACCTGGTACAGTTGCCGATGGTTCCGCCGTGGCAACCTTCGCAGTCAAGGGTGCTGTCGCCGTGGAACTGGGTTCCGGTGGCCATGAAAAATTCGCGGCCGAGTGAGTGGGGGGCGCCGTCGTCTTCTCCACCGCAGGCTGCGACAAACACCAGCGACAACAGGGCCAGGATTCCAAGTAATTTCTTCGTTCTCATTTAGTCACCTACCTTTTGCTGCCAGCCCCGGACTTCCCGGGGCCGACGCAAGTTCGAGGATTAATTTTTAATGGCAGTTGTGACAACTGCTCGGCGGATTGCCGTAAGTTCTGTTGGTGTTGTGACAGGCGTTGCAGACCGACGCAAAAGACCCATAGTTGTCGTGGCTACCGAAAGTGACGTGGCTGCCCGCGGGTGAGTAAGTCGGGTTGGTTATGGTCCCGAAGTGGCACTGCGAGCACTTGTTGGCGAAGGTGTGGCAGTTCGAGCAGACCAGAGAGCTAAGGCCGTGGAACTGCGGGTTGTTGCTGCTGTCCATCCAGGGCTGGCCCAGCGGATGGGTGGCTCCCGGCCCGCCGGGGTGGCAGCTTCGCGTCTGCCCGAGAGCGTTTGTAAAGGAGGCGGCGAAACAGCTCGGCGACCCCGCCATCGGCGGGGTTCTCCCCTGGGTGTAGTCATGGCAGAGCGAGCATGTCGTGGGCATATTGTCCGCGTTGCGGTGTGAATAAGTGCCCGCGCCCTGCCAGTTGGTGGGATGAGCCTTGGCCGCGGTATGGCAGGCTGCGCAGGCTGTGGCGCTGCCGCCCTCGAAGAACCGCGTTCCGGGCTGGCCGTGGCATTTCTGGCAGTAGGCCAGGTCTTGCTTGGCCACGGGGCCGTGGGCGGAGGGCAGCGCGAACTGGGCGGGAGGCGCGTGGGGAATCCCCGGGCCGCCTTCGTGGCAAGGCCGCGTCTGGCCGAGCGCGTTGGTGAAGGTGGAGTTAAAGCAGCTGGGCGCGCCGGAAAGCGGTCCCGTTCCCGCCCCGGTAGTCCTGTGGCAGAGACCGCAGGCCGCGGTCAGATTGCCGGCCGTCTGGTGCGAGTAGGTCCCCGCGCCCTGCCAGTTGGTCGGGTGCGCTCTTGCGGCGGTGTGGCAGGCGGAACAGGCGACCTCCGCCGTGCCGCCGCCGAAATTCGTCGAACCCGGCTGCCCGTGGCAGAGTTGGCAGTAGGTCAGGTCCTGCTTGGCGGGGACGCCGTGCAGGTTCGCGGCCGCGAAGGGCATCGCGTGGGGCACGCCGGGGCCGCCGGGATGACAGTCGCGGGTCTGGCCGTTGGCGTTGGTGAAGCTAACTGCGAAGCAGCTCGGAGCGTCGGGGTTGGGCGGCGTCCTCCCCTCGGTTACGTCGTGGCAGATGGTACAGGCCGTTCCGGCGTTGCCCGCGGTCCGGTGCGAGTAAGTCCCGGCTCCCTGCCAGTCTGTGGGATGGGCGTCGGCCGCTGTGTGGCAGGTCGAGCAGGCGGTGTCGGCGGAGCCGCCGCTAAAGCTCGTCGTCCCCGGAGTCCCGTGGCATATCTGGCAGTAGGAGAGGTTTTCCTTTGCCGGACCGCCGTGCAGTTCCGGGGCCGCGAAGATCCTGGCGTGGGGAATAAACCCGTTGGGATGGCAGGTGCGGGTCTGGCCGTCCGCGTTGGTAAACTCGGCGGAGAAGCAGCTTGGCGAGCTCTCCAGAGGCGGTGTCCGTCCCTGTGTCACGTCGTGACAAAGTACGCAGGCCGTATCCATGTTGCCAGCCGTGCGGTGAGAGAAGGTTCCGTCGCCCTGCCAGTCCGTGGGATGGGCTTTCGCGGCTTCGTGACAGGTGGAACAGGCGACAACCGACACCCCTGACTCGAAGCTTGTGCCCGGCCTTCCGTGGCACAACTGGCAAAGCTTCAGGTTTTCTTTCGCCGGGGCGTAGTGCAGGCTGGAATCTGCCGGTGCATAGGATTCATGCATCGGAAAAGCGCCGTCGTGACAGCCTGTGCAGGTAGCGTTGCCGGGCCCCTGGCCGAAGGAGCGGGTAAGTTCGTGGCAGCGCACGCAAACCGCCGCAACGTCAACGAGCGCGCTCTGGGTGTGGCTCATCCAGCCGTGAGGCCAGTCCACGCCTTCCGGCACCTTCGCTCCGCCGGGGCCGAAGTGGCATTCCGAGCAGAAGGTGGAGATTTCGTGGCATTCCTGACAAAAGGGAAGGTCAAGTATTTCGGGATTGCCGTGAAACTGCGCCCCTTCGGAAGAGAGCCACGTTCGCCCCATCGGGTGGGGCAGAGGGGCCGCTTCGTGGCAAAGGTGGCACTGGTCAGGCTGATCCGTGTAGCGTTTCGTTATCGCGTGGCAGCGGTCGCACACGTCGCCGACGGACTTCAGAAGGTCGAGGTCGTGGGGGAAGCTGCCGTGAGACCAGCCGGAATCCGGCGGAACCTTCGCCCCTCCGGGTCCGAAGTGGCAGGTGAAACAAAAACTCTCCGGGTCGTGGCAGTCCGAACAGTTAAGTGAACTGCTTCCGTGGAAATCCGCGCCTCCCGTTATGAGCCATTCACGCCCCAGAGGATGCGGAGCGCCGATCGGGACTTTCGTGTCGGAACAGCCAACCGCAAACGCAAGGAGGAGGAGAGCTGTAAAGCCGAAAACAAGTCTGTTTCTCATAATAACCCTCCCCTTCTACTTTCCGTGGCAGACGGCGCAGGAGGCGGCCGCCCTGGGGTTACCGTGGCAGGAAAAGCAGGACGCGGGATCGAGCCGCCCGTCAATCCTGTGGCGGGTGCGGTAGTCGCCCCGGTGAGGCATCTGGCGGTAGGTCTCGTCTGCGCGTTTCGTGGAGGGCTTAAGCTCGGTGCTGGTGACGTGGCAGTCGTTGCAGTAGCTCTGGGCATGGCACATCCCGCAGACCCTCTCCTCCTGATACGCTTCGTTCTTGTGGTTCCCCTGAGCGAAGGCCAGGGTGTGGTCAAAACGCTTGTAGACAAGCCCCCCCTTGCTTTCTTCGTGGCAGGAGGAACAGACCGGGCGATTCTTCGAGAGTTCCTCGGGGTGGCTGGCCGGAAGGGAGTAGCCGCCCTTGAGACCCGCGCAGGCGCAAAGCAGAAATAACGCGATCGCTGTCGCCGTGAATGCTTTTATCCGCATGTCGATGCTCCCTCTATTTAAAAATCTCTCTTTCGGCATGGCAAAATCCCTCCTACTTCGAGAAGGCGTAGTCGACGGTGAACTGCCCCCTCACGTCCTTGTCGAAGTTCGGATCCTTGCTGTACTCGCCGGAGAGTTTTAGCGCCAACGAATCGCTGAGGAGTCTTGTCCCGCCTCCGAGTGAGACGAAGATCGACCTGTCGTCCCCGAGATCTCCGTAAATCTTCTCGCCGTACTTGGCGTAGACCGCCTCCCCGGAGACAAAGAAGGGGGCCTGATCGTAGTAACCGTAGATGCGGCCGAGGCTGTACTGGTCCTCGTCTGCGTCGCCCTGCATCCTTCCCGCTTCCGCTCCGAACTGCGTCAGTCCGGAGAATCTCTGACTCCCCGTAACGGCGTAGTACCTCGCCCCGTCGTCGCGGACTTCGTACTCGTACTGCTTGTACTTTGCGCCGAGTCCGGTTTTGGAGGTCACGTCCCAGAGTATCTCCAGACCGGCGATTCTCGCCTCCTCCCCGCTTTCGTCAAAGGCCGGGATTCCGCCGAGAGGATCGGTAAAGGGCGTCGAGCTTCTGGATCCGGTGTCGAAGAAGGAGTCGTACATGACTTTCTGGTAGAAGGGCTTGAGGGTCAGCGAGGCGAGGCGCAGGCGGGCTTCGTAATAATGCTCCTGCCACTCTTTTTCCTCCTGGTTTCTCACCGAGCGGCCGTAAATGGAGAGCGGCCCGAGAGCGGTGATCGAGGAATCCACGCCGACAAGCTCCTCCTGTTTTTCGCCGTCGTCCTCCACCCGCTTGTAGGAGACGCCGATGTCGTAATACCCCCCGTAATGATGTGAAACTCTTCCGCCGAAAACCTTGTCCCCGGTGGTTCCCTCTACGGTCTCAAGCACGACCGGCTTGCCCGCGTACGCGGAAACGGTGAAAAATCCGGTCAGGTCGCTCCCCACTTTCAGCCCGTCGATACTTACGTCCGACACACCCTCGAAGACGTACTGGCGGCCGAGTTTTGCGTCAAAGTTGCTCTCCTTCGCCCGGTACTGAACGTAGCCGTACAAGATCTCGCCTTCGGAGGCGTCGTCGTAGAAATCCCCGAAATCGTAGCGGCCCCAGCCGTACAGATGGGCGGAAAGGCCGTTGGAGCCGAGGTTTCCCGCGTCCACCTGGAGGTATTCATAGCCGGGAATTCCGTTTTTAGTGTCGCCGCCGGGCAGTTCCTGTTCAAAAAAGCGGACAATCAGCTCCGAGTCGATCTTCACCTCTGCCGCGTTGGCGACCGTTAGCCCCAGTGAAGGAGCGGCGGCCACCACCGCGAGTGCAAAAAGCGCTGATGATTTTTTTGTCATGACTGCCTCCTGGAAACACCTTGCAAACGACAAGTTAATTTAAAGAAAACAAACCGTATGAAAACTCATTTGGCCGCATCCCCCCCAATCCTGATTTCAATCGCGACGTTTGCGCCCGCGTATTTTGCGTTGACCAGGTCGCCGATCTTGATGTCGGAGAATTTCGCGGGCTTGCCGTCTTTGGTCAGCGCCGTTTCTTTCTTTACGTAAAGGAGCGTGGTCTTTCTGGATGCGTCGATTATTACGAGCGTACCGTCCGCCTCTATCAGCGATACGGCCCCCGAGAGAACCGTAGTCTTGTATTTCTCCGTGGGAGGGGCTGCCTTCGGATCCTGCGCTACGGAGGGCTGGCCTCCCGCGCCGGTGTCGGAATATCCCCGAAGCGCGCAGCCGCATACCGCAAAGTTTACCACCAGCAATACCAATGCAAGGTTGACCCCTTTAAATAGGGGTGTTTCGATCGTTTTTTTCATGCTTTGCCCTTTCAGGCAAAAAAAGGGCGGACCCCTGAGGGCCCGCCCTTTGTGAAACAGAGGCTACTAAACCTTTCTTTCTCTGGCGCGAAGGGCCATGGCAAGGGCGAATACCATCGCCATGAAGCCAAGCGCCATCGGAGCGGAGGCTTCACCCTCATCCGAGCCGAAGCCAAGCGAGGAGATGAAGCACCAGCCGTTGCTGCTGTCTGAACCGTCTCCGGTTTCGACTTCAACTGCGGCTTCAAGGTTGATGTCGGCGGTGACCGTCTCCCCCGCGCCTACGACAGCGCCGGTGGTGATCGTCGGAGAACCTGCGGCCGTAGCCGCCGAGGTGACGGTAAAGGTTCCGGCGGGGACGGTAATCGTGAATACGCCAGCCGCATTGGAAACACCGGTGAAACCGCCGGGATCAGCGGTAACTGTGACGCCGGCAACGGGCAGGCCCGTTACGGGGTCGGTGACGGTGCCGGTGATGGTTCCGTTGGGGGCGGGAGTAATAGTGGTAGTGCCGGCGGGAACGGTGGCTCCAGCGGCTACGGTTACCGGGGTGGCGGTGGTTACGTTGCCGAAGCCGAGTACCGTCGTGGTCACGGTGTAAGTTCCCGGCGGGACGGCAAGAGAGAAACTGCCGGTGGCGCCGGTTACGGCGGTGAAGCCGCCGGGGTTGGCGGTGACGGTGACGCCGACGGCGGGAAGACCCGTGGCCCCGTCGATTACCTGACCGGTAAGTATGCCGTTTGCGGCGGCGGTAACGGTTACGTTAACGGCGACAGCGCCTCCGGCGGCCACGATGGCGGTGCCGGGAACGGCGGTAAAGCCGAGCGCAGTGGCGCTAACGGTGTAGGTCCCGGCGGGAGCCTGTATGGAGTAGGCGCCCGTCGCGTCGGTAATCCCGGTGAAGCCGCCGGGGGTAAGGGTAACGGTAGCGCCGACAACCGGAAGCCCGGTGACGGGGTCGGTGATTACGCCGGTGACGGTGCCGTTAGCGCCCGCGGTAAGAGTCACGTTGGCGGGGGCGGCGTTGGCTCCGGCGGTTACGACGGTAGCCGTGGCGGTTGTGGTGGTTGCAAAGCCGAGAGCCGTGGCGGTTATGGTGTAGCTGCCGGCCGGGACGGCTATCGCATAGTTGCCGTTAGCGTCGGTGACCGCCGTAATCGCGGGGGTGCCGGCGGCGGGGGCGGGAACGGGGTTGGCGGTGACGATGACTCCGGCTACCGGAAGACCGGTGGCGGCGTCGGTTATCGTTCCGGTAAGTACGCCGTTAGCGGCGGCGGTGATGGGCAGCGGAACGTTGACGGCGGTGGCGGCTCCGGCGACGATGGTGGCCGCGCCGGTTGCGGTTCCGAGACCGGTAGCGGTGGAGGTTACGGTGTAGGTCCCGGGGGCCAGGGCGAAAGCGAAAGCGCCCGCGGCGTCTGTCATAGCGGTGATTGCGCCGGGATTGACGGTGACGGTAGCCCCTAAGACCGGAAGCCCGGTGGCGGGGTTGATGACGGTTCCCGTCAGGTTGGCGTTAGTGGTGTAGTTAACGGGCGCTGAAGCGGCCTCGAAGGCGGCGACAGAACCGAAGGCGCGAGCCTGCGCGACGACCGCGAAGGTGCCGGGCGCGGTCGGGATCCACATGAAATTGCGCATCATCGAATAAGGCTGGACGACTACGCCGTTGACCAGGAACTGGTACTCGAAAGCGTCCGCCGAGCGGAGAGTCGGCTGAAGGCTGGTGGTTCCCTCGGCCGTAAAGGTGACCGCCGCGTTGCCCGCGGTTACGGGAACGGCGGGATTGGCGGTGGCGGTAACCCCGGTCGCGGGGGTTACGACGATGAGAGGTCTCATCATGTCGTGCTCTTCGTGCGACAGGATGTGGCAATGCCAGACGTAGTTACCCGCGATGTCGAACTTGGCGATGATGCGGGTGACGGTGTTCGGGAACATCTGGATGGTGTCCTCAAACCCCGCTTCCTGAGCGGGAGGAGGCACCACTGTGCCTGGTACGAGGGTCCAGCTCGGGGGAACGAAGGGCGTAGCCGCCGTGGCGGCCACGGGGGGCACGAAGGACAGGGGATCGAAATCCTGCCTCTCTATGACCTGAAAGTGCACCAGATGCAGATGCATCGGATGAACGTCGGGGGTGGTGTTCGCGACTTCCCAGATCTCCGTGTCGTTAAGGAGCGGCAGTTCGGTCGGGTAGGCCATGAACTCGATGCCGTTAAGGGTCAGCATCAGCCTTCCGTAGATGTCGGTCCCCTCCATGAGGGCGAGTTTGCGGGGAGCGGCGGCGGTCGCTACGGGAAGCGTGATCGGCGTAGTGCGGAGCGAAGTTATTAAAGCCGGTGACGTAGTATCGGGCGTAACGCTAAGCGGTACGGTGACGTTGAAGGCCATGATCCGGCCGGTGGTGGCAGGATTCGCGACGAGCAGCGGATCGACCGGGAGTCCCATGAAGGGCGCGTCGGGGCCGACGTTCTGCAAGATGACCTGGCTGCCGGGGACGGCGTTCTTGAAATCGACGAGCACGTCAACGCGCTCGCCGGGCATCAGGATAATCTGGCTGAGGGCGACGGGAGCGTTGAGGAAAGCCTGATCGGTTCCTATCTGGTAGAAAATTACCCCCGGATCGCTGAACTGGAGGATATAGGCGCGGGAGTCGCAGCCGTTCAGAAGGCGGAGGCGATAGACGCGGGGCTCGACGTCCAGCTTGGGCCATACTATGCCGTTGGCGAGGTTGATGTTGCCGAAAAGCTCCGGGGTGATGGAGGGAATCGGCAGGCCGGTAACCGGATCGGTAACCACCGGGCAGGTCGCGGGATCGACCACGGGAAGACCGGTGACGGGATCGATGACGGTTCCGCAAAGGGGGCTGAGAAGATCGCGGACGGGCATGTCGGGAATGGCCAGAGAGCCGTCGGCGTAGAAGTTGCGGTCCTGAATGGCGATCGGAACTTCGTAGGGGTACACCGGCAGGGTTCCCGCCAGCTGTAGCGCATCTTCGTTGGCGTCGCGTATCAGGTAAAAACCCGCAAGACCCGCCCAAACGTTGGTGTGGGTGGTGCCCATAGCGTGGTCATGGTACCAGATCGTTCCGGCTTCCTGGGTATTGGGATATTTGTAGGTGCCGGGAAGGCCGTAAGGATTCGGATCCCAGAACGGGGAGACCTGTGCGAAATTGGGGCCAAACCAAGGGAGAGGACCGCCGTCGCTGTCGCCTGTTACGTGCGCGCCGTGGACGTGAGTGACTATGCGCACCGGCGGGCAGGGAATGCCGGGAGTGCCGCAGCCGATGGTGGTGTCAACGGGCAGAAGGCTGGTCGCGGGAAGTTCGTTGAGCCAGCGGACGCGGGATTCGACGCCGGAACGAATCTCGAAGGTCGGGCCGGGGTAGGTGTGCAGACCTGTGGTAGCGCCGACCCTTGCGTCGCCGTAGCCCCAAAAAGTGGTGCTGAGAGGAAGTCCCGTCACTTCGTCAATGAGGCCGGTTTGCTGCACTATCTGACGGGCCGAAACCTCGTAGTAGTCAACTCCCGGAAAGGTAGTCGTGTCTTTGGTCAATATAAAACCGGGTATGAGGGGATTGGGAAGAGCGGTTGCGAACTGCGGCTGCAGGGCCGGGTCCAGCAGCGGCTGCGAGTGGTCGGGATCGATTATCGTCCCGTGTGCGACGGTCCCGATTCCGCCCGAGAAAAGCATGGCCGCGCATAAGCCGACCATAGACTTTCTCCACCTTGGCAATCTGTTCATCTTGTTCCTCCTTGCAGTCATTCTGCCTGTTACCGGCGGGTGGCCGCTGCCCCCTTGGGCCTTTGAGCGCACCTCCCGGTTTTTTTTCCGCTTCCACGGTTTTTAAATGTAAAGCGACGCGCAGGAAATGTAAGGCCGGGAAGGATGATTTTTGTGTAGGAATATTCAGCCCGCTGTAGGAATTTTCCTACAGCGGGCCGGGAATTGAAGCGCTACGAAGTGGAGCGAAAGGAGATTATTTACGGGCCGGGTTTGCCGGAAAACCTAAGAAACTTTCAGGATCCGGGATTTACTGCAAAAGTTTGTTCGTAATTCCGTAGTGGATGATGTCGGCGTTGTTTTTCATCTGCATCTTGGCGAGGAGCCGGGTCCGGTAGGTGCTCACCGTCTTGACGCTCAGAGACAGCTCAATGGATATCTCCGTTATCGTCATGCCGGAAGCTATCATCTGAAAGACCATGAACTCCCTGTCGGTCAAACTCTCGTGAGGCGGCTTTTGGGTATCGCCGCCGACGTAGGAAGCCAGATGCTCCCCCAGCGCCTCGCTTATGAATTTTCTCCCGGCTGCCACCTTGCGGATCGCCCCGATAAGATCCTCCGGAGCCCTGGCCTTGTTCAGATACCCCGAGGCCCCGGCTTTCAGGCTCCGAAGGGCGTAATCCTCTTCCGGGTACATGCTTACGATAAGGATCGGGAGCTTCGGGTGCTCGCTCTTTAACTGCGCAAGAACTTCAAGTCCCTGCCTGCCGGGCAGCCCGATATCCAGAAGAATGACGTCCAGAGCTGCCTTGCGGGCTTTTTCCAGCGCCAGCTGCCCGGTATGGGCTTCGTCAACCACGACGATGTCGGCCTCGTCGGCCAGAATGTGTTTTATTCCCTGAATCACCACCGGATGGTCGTCTACGATCAGAACGCGGATCATATTGAATTAACCATTTTACTTGTGACTCCCTGCCAAATCCGTTACGAAAATATGCTCTCGCTCCAGGCATAACTACCGCGCGGTCAGCTTCCCGTTACGAGAAAACCCAAAGGCTCCTTCCAAACGTAACTGAAACTGACCGCGCGGGTCACTGACCTATTTATTTTTTAATCCGCGCAGGACTTGCGGAAGTCGCTTACGGCCTTGATCGCCTTGTCTACGTCGCCGTAAAGGATATTGCAGTCCTTCTCGAAACCGCGGGGAGTTTCGCAGTACCGCAGCCTTCCCGCCAGAGAGTGGAGCTGGTCGAAGACCGGATCGAGTTCCTTGCTGCATCCCTTGGTTTCCTTCAGAAATTCGCTGTCCAGTTCTTCGAGTTCGTGAGCGAGGGCCTTGAACTTGACCTTGAAACGTTCTTCCGCCGCCAGGTCGACCTCCTTCTCGAAGTGTTTGAGGTAGTCGCCGATGCTCCAGTTTTCCATCCTGCTCGCCATGATCGTTCTCCTTTTAAGGTTTTAACGTTGCGTTATGTGTTGCTCCAATGATTGCATTAAAAAAAGTAATCCAAAATTTCCGGCAGTCAAAAAAAACAGGATTTTGGTTAAATTTCGCGCCTGATGGCGAATCAAAAAGCGGGGGTTATAATTTCCGGGAGGCAAACGATGAAGAGGAGCTTGTCAGATGCGGGACCAGAACGTAATCATAGCCGGGGCGGCAGGAGAGGGCATCCAGTCCATAGGAGAGGTTTTTTCCGATACCCTGTCGGCCTGCGGCTACGGCATCTTTTCGTGGCAGGAGTTTGAGTCCCGCATAAGGGGAGGGCAGTCCAGCTTTACCCTCCGCATCTCGGATAACGCGATAAACGCCCCGAAATTCGAGGCCGACATTCTCCTCGCGCTAAATGAAAAGGCCCTCGCCCATTACAGAGGCAGACTCCGGCCCGGCGGTGTTTTGCTCTACGAAGGCCTAGGGGAAGAGGAGCCGGGGGCTATAAACGTGAGGTTTTCAGCGCTGGCGAGGGAGTGGTTCGGAAACCGGATTTACGCGAATTCCATCGCCGCGGGGACTCTTGCGGGACTTCTTGGAGTGAGCCTTGCGCCTCTCCTTGAAAACATAGAAAAAAATTTCAAGGGCAAGGAAGCGGCGGTCATATCCAACAACCTCGAAGCGGCGAAAAGAGGTTACGACCTCGGGAAAGGAAGGCGAAGCGAAGCTTCTTCGGCCCCCCTTCCCTGCCTCGGGGGAAACGCCTGCCTCCTCACCGGCCACGAAGCGCTCTCCCTCGGAGCGGCGTGGGCGGGCTGCCGTTTCATCTGCGCCTACCCCATGAGCCCCTCGACCACGATCATCACCTTCATGGCGGAGCGTCAGGAAGCGCTCGGCATCTTCGTCGAGCAGGCGGAGGATGAGATAAGCGCCATCAACATGGCCATAGGGGCGAGTTACGCCGGGCTTCGCGCCATGACGGCCACCTCCGGCGGCGGTTTCGCCCTGATGAACGAGGGAGTGAGCCTTGCCGGGATGACGGAAACCCCGGTGGTCATTGTCGTCGCCCAAAGGCCCGGCCCCGCCACCGGCCTGCCGACGAGGACCGCCCAGGGAGACCTTCTCTTCGCGATTAACTCCGGCCACGGAGAGTTTCCGAAGGCCGTTCTCGCACCCTGCGACGCAAAGGACGCTTTTGAGAAGGCGGTGCGAGCCTTTTACCTCGCGGAAAAGTTCCAGACCCCGGTAATAATCCTCACCGACCAGTTTCTGGCCGATTCGCGCTTCTCCCTTTCCGACACGGAGTTCCTGAAAAAAAATCCCGGCAGGGATGTCGCCGACCCGGAAGCGGTCGAAACTCCCTATCTTCGCTACAGGTTTACCGAAAGCGGAATCTCTCCCCGCCTTTTCCCCGGCCAGAGCAAGCACCTGGTGTGCGTGGACAGCGACGAGCACGACGAGGCGGGCCATATCACCGAAGACCTCGCCGGTACCGCCCCCTCGATGGCGGCAAAACGGCTCAGGAAACTGGAAGCGATGAGGGCGGAAATGACGCCGCCCGAGTGGTCGGGGCCGAAGGACGCCGGAACGGTTCTGGTAAGCTGGGGCTCGACGAAAAACAGCGTGCTGGAGGCGCTGGAGCTTCTGGCGGATAAGGGAGTGATTGCGGCCAGCCTCCATTTTACGGAACTATGGCCCCTTCCCCCCTATGATTTTCCGGCGAAAGTCCGGCTCCTTTGCGTGGAATCCAACTCTACCGGGCAACTGGAAAGGCTGCTGGCGGGCGAATACGGGGTTTCCTTCGACGGTTTCGTCCACCGCGCCGACGGCCTGCCGATGGACGGAGCGTTTATAGCCGGTAAAGTCCTCTCGCCGGGACCAAAAGGAGGGAACGGCTGATGGCTACCCTTGAAGAGTACAAGAGCGGCGCCGAAATACAGTGGTGCCCCGGCTGCCCCAACCATCTGATACTCAAGGCGGTCAAGAGCGCCCTCGTCGATCTCGATCTTTCGCCGCACGAGGTGTGCCTGGTCTCGGGCATCGGGCAGGCCGCCAAGCTCCCCCATTACCTCGAATGCAACTTCTTCAACGGCCTTCACGGGCGCGCGCTGCCCGTAGCTCTGGGTATTCTGGCCGCCAATCCGCGCCTCACCACCCTCGTAACCACCGGCGAGGGCGACTGCTACGGCGAGGGGGGCAACCACTTCATACACACCCTCAGGCGGAACCCGAATCTCACCCTCATCGTCCACAACAACAGCTTTTACGCCCTGACCAAGGGGCAGGCCTCGCCGACGACGCCGCTTGGCGAGATACGGAGCCTCCACCCAAAAGGGGTTCCGATGCCGCCCCTAAAGGTGCTCGAAATCGCGGTGATTCAGGGGTGCGGCTTTGTCGCAAGGGGCTTCGCGGGCGACCCGGAACAGCTTCGGGGACTTATAGCGGAGGGCGTCCGCCACCGGGGGCTCTCCCTCATCGACGTGATTCAGCCCTGCATAACCTGGGGGAAGAAACCGCTGGACTGGTACCGGGAAAAGGCCGTTCCCCTCCCCGCCGGTTACGACTCCTCCGACCGCTTCGGAGCGCTGCGCGCTATCGGTGAGAACGAAAGGTTTTACACAGGCGTCCTCTACCGCTCCCCGCAAAAGCCCGTCTTCGGCGAAGCTTTTCACAGGCTGATGAATAACGTGCCGCTGACCGGGCTGGAGCCGCCGGACGAAAAGACGCTGAGGGAGGTGCTGGCCCCCTTCTGCAAGAGGCCGCCGGGAAGCGTTTAAACTGCGGCGAGCCCGGAGGTTTGTGGTGCGTTACGCCGCTTCGCGGCTAACACACCCTACGGCTCTCGACGTTTATCAAAAGCCTCCTGGTTGTGTCATCTCTTCGCCTGAGACAAAGAAATAGAGTTCTCCGGCGGGCAGTACCCTCGCCGCGGGGAACGGACTCTCTACGGTTCCACGGTCCTTTTCTATTTCCCGGACAATCCCCTCCTTCTCCCTCCCGCAGAGAAAAAGGACGCACCGCGCGCGGTTAATAACCGGAAGGGTCAGGGTGACGCGGTCCACGGGGGGATTCGCGAGAGGATAGCTCACCGGCAGAGCCCACCTTTTGGTTTCGCCCAGCGCCGGATGGCCGGGGAAAAGCGAGGCGGTGTGGCCGTCGCTACCCACGCCGAGAAGGACGAGGTCGAAGACCGGAAAGCCGCCGAAAAAACCGGCGAGTTCTTCTTCCCAGAGTTTCGCCGCCGCTTCCGGCGAGGGCGCGTCAACCGGAGGGCGGTGGATGTTCCCCTCGGGTATGGGAACCTTCGAGAGAAGCAGCCTTTCAGCCATTCCGGCGTTGGCGGCGGGGCCGCCGCGCGGCGTCAGCCTTTCGTCCGCCCAGAAAACGTGGGTCTTGGCCCAGGGAAAAGCTTCAACCCTCTCTTTTTTGGCGAGATATTCGTAGAGCAGCCGGGGCGTGTTCCCTCCGGCGAGGACCAGAAGAAACCTTCCCCTTTCGGAGACGCTTCGCGCCGCTCTCCCGGTTATGAAATCCGCCGCCGCAAAGACGAACCGTTTATTCGTGGGAAAGCGTCTTACGGTTCTCAGAAACTTCGCCATACCCTGCCGTCTCTCCCCAGAAGCACGTCCGCCGCATCGGGGCCGCCCGACCCCGCCGGGTAAGTTCTGAGACTGCACTCCTTTGTGCCGGCGTCGCTGGCCTTCCAGGTGTCGAGAAGGCCGGTGAGGATGGACCATGCCGATTCTATGCCGTCGCTCCTGACGAAGAGAGTCTGGTCCCCGAGCATTACGTCGAGGAGGAGCCTTTCGTAAGCCTCCGGAGGCTCTTCGCCGAAAACCGAGCGGTAGTCGAAATTCAGAGTGAGCGACCCCATGCAGAATTTAGGGCCGGGGCGCTTGGCCTCGATGGTGAGGGAAATCCCCTCCTTCGGCTGCACTCCGAGGACGAGGACGTTCGGGGAAAGGCCGCCTTCGTCCTCCTCTTTGAAAAGCGAGTGGGGAACGGGCTTGAAGATCACCGCTATCTCGCTCAGTTTTCTTTTAAGCCGCTTGCCCGAGCGGAGGTAGAACGGGACGCCCGCCCAGCGCCAGTTGTCGATAAGAAGCTTCATGGCGACGTAGGTTTCGGTCTCCGAATCCGGCGCTACGCCCTCCTCCTCCCTGTAGCCCCTCACCCTCTCTCCCTCCACCTCGCCCGCCTCGTACTGCCCCCGAACGATCTGCTTGCGAAGGAGGGCGGGTTCTTTGGGAAAGGGTCTTATGCTCTGGGTAAGCTTTACCTTTTCGTCCCGGTAGCGGTCGGCCCGAAAGTGGGGGGGCGGCTCCATCGCGACCAGAGACAGAAGTTGGAACATATGGTTCTGGAACATGTCCCGGAGGCACCCCGCGTCGTCGTAATAACTCCCCCGGTGCTCTACACCCAGCGCTTCGGCGGCGGTTATCTGGACGTGGTCCACATGGTTCCGGTTCCAGACAGGCTCGAAGATCGCGTTCGCGAAGCGCAGCATCAGGATGTTCTGCACGGTCTCTTTGCCAAGGTAGTGGTCTATCCGGTAAATCTGCCGTTCCAGAAGGTAGCTCTGAAGCTTCGCGCTGAGGGCTATCGCGCTCTCCAGGTCTCTGCCGAAGGGTTTTTCAACCACGACCCGCTTCCAGTTCGAGTTGTCCTCCGCTTCCATAGTCAGGCCCGTTTCGCCCATCTGGGCGATTATCGGCTCCTGTAAAGCCGGAGGGACGGCGAGATAATAGAACCTTCTGTTGCCGGTCTTGTGCGCCCCGTCGAGGCCGCCAAGCCTCCCCGCCAGAGTCCAGAAAAGGTCGGGGTCGCGGTAATCGCCCGGCGCGTAGTAGCAGCGTTCGGTAAAGGCGGCGAGCTTTTCCTCGCAGGATCCTTCACCGAAGGCGAGGAGCTTTCTGAGGCTTTCGCGGAAAGAATCGTCGTTTTTCGGGCTGTCGCCGTAGCTCAAAACCCCGGCTACGTAAAAATCCTCCGGCATCAGCCCCCGGCAGAAGAGGCGATAAAGGGAGGGGAGGAGCTTTCTGTTCGCGAGATCGCCCGACCCTCCGAAAATGACTATTCCGCAGTTCTCGGGCCTGGTCTCGACGCAGTGGACCTCGCGGAGTTCGGCCAGAAGGCGAAGCGCGTCTTCCAAGGTTTCACTCCCCGCTCTTGTACTTGTGCCCGCCGAACTCGTGGCGAAGCGCGGAGAGGAGCCTGTTTCCAAAATTCTCCCCGTCCCCGGAAGCGAATCTCTGCATGAGGGAGGCGGAGATTACGGGAACGGGAACCCCGAGTTCAGCAGCCTCGGCGACGGTCCAGCGCCCCTCGCCGGAATCGGACACCTTGGGCGAGACGCCGGAAAGGGTGGGATTTCCCCCCAGCGCCTCCGCCGTAAGATCCAGCAGCCACGAACGTATTACCGTGCCGTGCCGCCAGATATTAGCCACCTCTTCGAGGTCGAAGTCGAATTCTTTTTTGGCGAAAAGGAGGTTGAACCCTTCGGCGTAGGCCTGCATCAGCCCGTATTCGATGCCGTTGTGGACCATCTTTACGAAATGGCCCGCCCCGGCGGGCCCGACGTGGCCCCAGCCTTTGTCCGGCGCGGGCGCGAGGTCGCGAAGCACGGGTGCAATCCTGTCGATGGCGCTTTTTTCTCCTCCCGCCATGAGGCTGTAGCCGTTTTCAAGCCCCCACACCCCTCCGCTGACGCCCACGTCCACGAAGAGAATCTCTTTTTCCGCCAGTTCCTTCGCCCTTTGCATTGAATCCCTGTAATGGCTGTTTCCCCCGTCGATTATGAGGTCCCCGGGGGCAAGAAGGGCCGAGAGCTTTTCAATGGTCTCGCCGGTGGGAGCCCCTGCGGGAAGCATAAGCCAGACCGCCCTCGGCGGGGCGAGTGTATTCACCAATTCGGCAAGGCTCCGGGCCGCAGCCGCGCCCTTGGCCGCCGCCCCCCTAACAGCGTCAGCGCTCGCGTCGTAGCCGGTCACCCTGTGGCCCCGCCCCAGAAGACGCCCTGCTATCCCTCCGCCCATCCTGCCAAGACCCGCGATGCCGATTTCCAATTTGGCTCTCCCTTTAACGGATTATGGTTTCCCTGCTGACTCCGGCTGTCTTTGGCTGTTTTTCGCTACGCGACTTTGCATGGCTGGAATTATACTCCCCCGGAGTTTTTTGTTTAGCTGCGCACAAGTTCTTTTTGGGGTATTTTGGGAGCCTGTATTGCATGGTCATGGGAAACGTCCGGTTTTTCAGCTTCGAGAGAGCAATTTCGTAAGTTTTTGATCGAGGAATGACAATTATGCAACACCGCTTACCCAAAAGCCGCCTCCCGCTAACAGCCCTCTGGATTCTTTTCCTGCCCGCCCTGGCTTCGGCGTCCGGCTCGGAGGGTGGAGGGCTCGGCGAGGTGCTTCCGCTCTTCAGCGGCGTCCCCTTCGCGGGAATACTTCTCTCCATCGCGCTCTTTCCCCTTCTGGCCCCCCGCTTCTGGCATCACCATTTCGGCAAGGTGACGGCGTTCTGGGGACTCGCGCTGGTCATCCCCTTCCTGGCCTCTTACGGCGGCAGCGGCCTTTACGAGGTTATCCACGTCTACCTCGCGGACTACGTGCCCTTTATAATCCTCCTCTGGGCGCTCTTTTGCGTCTCGGGGGGAATTCTGGTCAGCGGAAGCCTCGCCGGAACACCGGTTGTCAACACCACGATGCTCCTTCTCGGCACCTTCCTGGCTTCCTTAATCGGCACGACGGGCGCGGCGATGCTGCTGATACGCCCCTTCCTCCGGGCTAACTCCTGGAGGAAGCGAAAAGCCTGGCAGGTCGTCTTTTTCATCTTTCTCGTCTGCAACGTGGGCGGTTCCCTGACCCCGCTCGGCGACCCGCCGCTCTTCCTGGGTTTCCTCCACGGGGTGCCCTTCTTCTGGACTCTGGCGCTTCTGCCGCTGATGCTCACCGTTTCCCTGATCCTTCTCGCGGCCTTCTTCTTTACCGACAGCTACTATTACAAAAAGGAAACCGCCCCTCCGGTGAGCTGCTCCATACCGCTTCGCATCGAGGGACTCCACAACGTTCTTTTTCTTCTCGGCATTGTCGGAGCCGTGCTGGTCAGCGGTATCTGGCATCTTGGGGAGGTAAACATCTTCGGCGTTCACCGCCCGGTGGCGGACCTTCTGCGCGACGCGCTCCTCATCGGCCTCGGATTCGCCTCCCTGAAGACGACGAATCGCAGCATAAGGACAAGAAACGAATTCAGCTGGGCGCCGATAATCGAGGTGGCGATACTCTTCGCGGGCATCTTCGTCACGATGATACCGGTCATACTGATTCTGAAGGCGGGAACCAAGGGCGAGATGGCCTTCATCGTCGAGGCGGTCAAGTCTCCGGCGCACTTCTTCTGGGCTTCGGGGGCGCTCTCCAGCTTTCTGGACAACGCGCCGACCTACCTGGTCTTTTTGAACACCGAACTGGGTAATTTCTTTCCCGGCATGGCCGAGCGCGAAGCCATAACCGCCCTCATTCGCGACAACGGAGTCTACCTGAAGGCGATTTCGGCGGGCGCGGTCTTCATGGGCGCGAATTCCTACATCGGAAACGCCCCCAACTTCATGGTCCGCTCGATAGCGGAGGAAACGGGAGTGGAGATGCCGAGCTTCTTCGGGTACATCTTCAAATTCTCCCTGCCGATACTGATACCCTCCTTCGCTCTCGTCACTTTCATCTTCTTTATGTAGGAGAAACAAAGATGAGACCCCTGCGGAAACTGCTCTTCCCCACCCAGTTTGAAAGCCTTGACTACTCTTCCCTCGAAAAGCTCCTGCCGCTCACGGTAGCGGGGCTTCGGGAGGTGGTCTTTTTATATGTGGTAGACCGCGACGAGGTGGGTTTCGTCCCCTACGGCGGCTTCGACAAGGAGCTTGCGAAGGAACTGAAACTGAAGGCGAACCTGAAATTCGAGGACTGGGGAAAGGAACTGGAAGCCAGGGGGCTCAAATGGAAGGCGGTAGTGGAGATAGGAAATCCCGAACCCAGGATAATCGAGGTCGCTTCGCGCGAGGAGGCGGACGTTATCGCTGTCGGCAGGCACCTCGGCGCGCTCGACTCGCTTATACCCTCCGGCACGGAGTTCGGTATTCTCCGCGATTCTCCCGTTCCGGTTCTCTTCCTCGTTTCACCCGAAAACTGCGAGGAGGGAGAAGAGCCTCTCCTCGGCCATATACTCCTGGCGACGGATTTCTCGCCCCATGCGGGCGAGGCGCTTGATTTCATGGAGGGATTACAGGAGGCGGCGGGCAGGGTTTCGCTGCTTCACGTCATCGAGGATTGCGACTTTGACGCTGTCTCGAAGAGCGGGGAGCCGGTGTGCGAGGCCGAGTGCAGGGAGCCGCTGGAAACCGCCGAAAAAGGACTTCGCGCCAAAGGCTTCGACGTCGAATCGCACCTTCTCTACGGCGACGCGGCAACGGAAATACTTCGCTTCGCCCGCGAGCGCGGCGTTACGCTGATAATAGCCGGGTCCAGGGGGAAGCGCACCTTCGAGGAGTATTTTACCGGCTCCGTCTCCACGAAAATAGCCGAAGAGACTAATATTCCGGCGCTGTTTGTGCCGCTTGGCGGAGAGAATTAGTAATGGTGTGTTAGCCACGCAAACAGCGTAACGCACCACACCTTCCCGTCATTCCCACGCAGGCGGAAATCTATTCCCCCCGTCATTCTCGACCGAAAGGTCGGGAATCCAGAGAATATGAGTTTTTGCTCATATTTTCTGGATTCCCGCGCGTTGCGCGAGAATGACGGGAGGTGTGATCAGTCGGAGATAAAGTCCAGCCTAAAGCGCAATTTAAGCAGATTCTGAAAAGATTTGACTGCCTCGAAGCCGATTTTCAGGCTCATTTTTTCGATGTTGTTGAGTTCGTCAAGGTTTATGAAGTTGGAGGGAGGCTTTCCAGCCTCTATCTCGCTTATCTGGCTTCGGAGACGCACCGTCGAAAAGAAGTTGAAACTCGTGAGGAGATCGGCTCCGTCGCCGCGTGACAGAGAGCCGCTCTGGCAGAGCAGGTCTATCTTTTCCCGCGTCCCGCCGGTCAGAAATCCCCCCTCAAGGGCCAGAACCTTGATTCCGTCGCTTATGGGAAATATTCCGCCGCTCTTTACGTCCAAAAGCCCCTTGTGCTCCCCTTCCTTTTTCAGTTTGAGCTTGCCGAAGATGCCGAGGGGCGGCTCGAAATTGACGACGTTCTTGGCCATGTGCGCGAGAAAGATGGCGTTTTCGCTTCCCCGCCTGATTATGTGTTCCTTGATCCTAAATTCGAGATTCGGATCTCCGTAGACGGTGCGAACGTCCGAAAACATGCTGTAATGGAGGATGCTGTCGTGGCTCGGGACGGCTATCCATTTGTCGACGACGGATTTCCACTCGCCGAGGCTCCTTCTCCAGGGAGGGTTTTTCGCCATCGTCCCGCCGGGACAGGGCGGAACGCCCACCTCTATAAGAGAATCCACGAGTTCGTTTGAAAAGGAGGCTATCTCCGAGACCTGGGCCACGGTCAGATCGTCCGCGTAGATTATCGCGTTGTCCTGATCGGTCTTCAGGGTCTGCTCCATCCTGCCTTCGCTGCCCAGAGCTACGAAGGCGAACCCTCCAGGCAGGTTTCTGAACCTCTCTCTTTTCAGAATCTTTATTATGCGAAGAAGAAGGGAGTCGTTCATGTGGGCGATGAGCCTGACTATGTCGGGAGTTTTTACGCCGGTCTTGTGGAGGGAGATGACCAGCATGGTTATCTCCTTTAAAATCTTCTTCAGGTCATCGATGGACTGGGCGTGCTCGATGTCCCGTATCAGGAACTGGGGGGTGTTGGCCTGAAGGCGCAGGATATCCGAATCCGTAATGATGCCGCACAGTCTTCCGCCGGGATCGACCACCGCGATCCTGTGGATCTTGTGCTTGCTCATCTTGTAGACGGCCTCGAAAAGGTCGTCGTCTTCCTCTACAAAGACGAGAGGAGAGCTCATGACGTTCTCGGCGGTTATCTCTCTCGCGTCGGCTCCCACCAGTATGACCTTGTTCCGCAGGTCCTTGTCGGTGATTATTCCAACCGGTTTTTCGTCCGAGACGACCACCAGGCTTGAGACGTTCTGGTCGACCATCTTTTGAGCGACCATTGCCGCGGTGTCTTCCAGAACGGCGGTCTGCATCCGCTTCTGGCAAAACTCCCGGGCCTTTATAAAGAAGACGTTTCCTTGTTCCATGAACTCACTTTTTGAAAGGAAAAGAAAAGGGCGTACCGGATAGTACGCCCTTTTCAACTAAAAGTTAACCGGTGCCAAGGCCGAAGCCCTGATAATTACTCGGCGCCGATTCCGAGGTAGGTGCGAAGCTTCTCGTCTTCAAAAGCTTCTTCCGCGCTGGGCTCGCTGGTCATCAGGGAGACAACCCAGCCGACGAGGAAGGAAGCGGTCATGGAGATGATCGCGGGGTTCTTCATCGTCCAGACCTTGGGATCGTTGGCCAGCCAGCCGAAGAGGCTGACGGAAACGGGCTTGCCGTCGGCGCCGGGGAGCGTGAACTTGAAGACGTCGCCCCAAACCGTGGAGCTGGCGAAAATCAGCCCGACGGAGAGGAAGGTGCCGACGAGAACCGCGGAGACCGCGCCTGCGGTGGTGAACTTCTTCCACAGAATCGACATGATGAGGGCCGGGAAGTTCGCGGAACAGGCTATCGCGAACGCGAGGCCGACCATGAAGGCGACGTTCTGGCCCTTGAAGAGGATGCCCAGAAGGATGCCGGCTACGCCGAAAACCATCGTGGCTCTCTTCGCCATCTTCATCTGCTCTGCTTCGGTTGCATGGCCCTGCTTGATGACGCTGACGTAGATGTCATGCGAGAAGGCGGAGGCTCCGGCCAGGGTGAGGCCCGCGACGACCGCGAGGATCGTTGCGAACGCGACGGCGGCGATAAAGCCCAGGAAGGGCGTGCCGCCGAGGAGTTCCGCGAGCATGGGAGCGGCCATGTTGCCGCCCTTGTCGATAGCGGTGATGACTGCGCGGCCCAGCATCGGGGTGCCGTCGGGGTTGGTGGCCTTGATAAGAGCGGAAGCGCCGAAGCCGACGATGGGGATTATGCAGTAGAAATAACCGATGAAGCCGGTCGCGTAAAGAACGGATATGCGGGCGGCCTTCGCGTCGGGAACCGTGAAAAAGCGCATGAGGATGTGCGGGAGGCCGAGGAGACCCAGCATCAGCGCGAGGCCCAGCGATATCGCGTCGATCGGGTCCTTGACGAGACCGCCGGGTTCGAGGGCGGACTGACCGTACTGCTTGGCGACTTCCATGTAGAGGTTGCCGGGGTTGAAACCGAACTTGGAGAGAACGAGAACGGTCATGATCGAGACGCCGAAGAGAAGCAGGCAGGCCTTGATGATCTGGACCCACGTGGTCGCGAGCATGCCGCCGAAGAGAACGTACATCAGCATGACGCAGCCGACGATGATTTCGGCGACTTCGTAGGGGATGCCGAACATCAGCTTGATCAGGTTGCCGGAGCCGACCATCTGGGCGATGGTGTAAAAAAGAACGGTAAGAATGCCGCCGATGGCGGTGGCTATGCGGACGGGCCGCTGTTTGAGGCGGAAGGAGAGAACGTCGGCGAAGGTGAACTTGCCGAGGTTACGAAGCGGTTCCGCGATGAGGAACATGAGGGCGGGCCAGCCGACCAGCCAGCCTGTGGCGTAGATCATGCCGTCGTAACCCTTGAGGGCGACGAGGCCGGCTATGCCGAGAAAGGACGCGGCGGACATGTAGTCGCCGGAAAGCGCGAAGCCGTTCTGAAGGGCGCTGACCGAACGGCCGGCGGCGTAGAACTCGCTCGCAGTCTTGGTCTTTTTGGCGGCTACGTATGTGACGTAGAGGGTGGCCGCGACGACTATGAAAAAGAAAAATATCGCTGACCCGGTTGGCTCGCCAATCGAAGTCTGGATTCCTGTAGGCATATCGATCCTCCTTACTTAAGCAGCTGGTCTTTAAGACGCTGGACTTCAGGGTCATAGACCTTGTTGGCCCAAACGACGTAAATGACCGTGAGTATCCACGAGAAAACGATAACCGCCACGCCCAGCGGGATGCCGATGGGAGTGACTTCGCCGATCTTCGTGGAGAGGAATGCCTTGTTCCAGCCGATGAGGGCGATATACCCGTAATAAATGATGAACAGGGCTATTGTAAGAATGATGGATACGGACCATCTTTTGGCGACAAGCCGCTTGAAATCGGGGGATTCCAGCAACTCATGTGTTGATTTTTTGGCCATTTCAGCCTCCCATAATCAGTGCCCGTGATATTACGTCCGATTGAATAAAGACAAAATTTATGATGTTCGTGTTCCAAGGCAACAACGTCGGCCCAAAAAATCTTTTAAAACCTCCTTTCATGTCCAAGGGCTGGCCCTTATTTCCCTCCGCTCTCCCCGGCCCACGGGCTCTGGTCAGGGGCGGGAACGGCGGGAGAATCGGGCCATTATCTTTGCCTATCTAGAGACAAATATAAAACGTTGTCTCGTTTTGGTCAAGATGTTTTTCATCCACGTTCTGCCAAAAAGACTAATGCGCTTTATTTCCCTTATTTTCCGGGCTTTTTTTAGATTAACACTCATAAAACGTAATTTTCTCGCCAACCCGGAATCGTATTAATTGTGAATTCATTCTCAAGTTTGCCACGCCAAACGGTTTTGGCAAGGTTTTAAAGAATTCCAGCGGGGGAAAAACAAAAGGCGGGATAGGTTTCATGACCTATCCCGCCTCCTATACTTTTGTATCATGGCGCGAAATCCGCGCCCTTTTCTTAAACTTGATTTTAAATGCGGCTTACGCAGCGAGGAGCATCTCTATTTCTTCCTCGATGATCTGATCCAGTTGGTGTTCAGTGGGCTGAATAAGGCCGCTGGAGGAGGATAGCCCGTAAGCGGTCTCGATGAGTTGAAGCGTTTTTTTCACGCCGGAATGGAGCGCGATTACCGTCCGGTGCAACTGGACCGCCAGTTCCCGCGCCCCCTTCTCCTGCTGGCAGCCTGCAATCGCATGAAGGCGAAGGACCTTCAACTCCTGCCCCGCGTCACGGGGATTGTCTTCCAGAATGCGAAGAGCGCCCTCATAGTCCCTTTCCCGGAGCTTCAAAAGCCCCATGGCATTCTGGAAAATTTCCCTGTCCTTAGGGCGTTTCGCCGCCTGTAGGCCACTGCTGAAAATCTCTTCAGCCCGCGCGAATTCCTTTTTATCCAAGGCAATCATGCCAAGCAGGTGAAGATCGTAGAAATCATTCACTGAAAGCAGCGAGGAAGGCACCGGGACCAGATCCAGCACTTCGTTAAAACGCCTTCGCTTGCGCAAAAGATTTGCAAGGCCGTGGCGAGGTATCCTGTCTCTGGGCCAGCGCGCCGCCGTCTGCCGGTAGAGGGCTTCCGCTTCCTCCAGCTTGCCCTGTTTCTGGAGAGTGTCCGCCAGTCCGGCGTGGGGCACGGCATTATCGGGCCAACGCGCCGCAGCCTGCCGGTAGAGGACTTCAGCTTCCTCCCACCTGCCCTGTTTCTGGAGAGTGTCCGCCAGTCCGTTATGGGGCACGGCATTATCGGGCCAACGCGCCGCAGCCTGCCGGTAGAGGACTTCAGCTTCCTCCCACCTGCCCTGTTTCTGGAGGGTGTCCGCCAGTCCGGCGTGGGGCACGGCATTATCGGGCCAACGCGCCGCTATCTGCCGATAAAAAACTTCCGCTTCCTCCAACCTGCCCTGCTTCTGTAGGGTGTCTGCCAAGCCATTTTGGGCTACAACCTCATTGGGCCAACGCACCGCCGTCTGCCGGTAAAGGGCTTCCGATTCCTCGTACCTGCCCTGCTTCTGGAGGGTATCCGCCAAACCGCATTGAGCCACGACGTTATCGGGCCAACGTGACGCCGTCTGCAGGTAAAGGGCTTCCGCTTCCTCCCACCTGCCCTGTTTCTGGAGGGTGTTCGCCAGTCCGTTTCGGGCCACGGCATTATCGGGCCAACGCGCCGACGCCTGCCGGTAAAGGGCTTCCGCTTCCTCGTACTTGCCCTGCTTCTGCAGGGTGTCCGCCAGTCCGTTGTAGGTCACGGCGTTATCGGGCCAACGCGCCGCCGTCTGCCGGTAAAGGGCTTCAGCTTCCTCGTACCTGCCCTGTTTCTGAAACG